>JAGAIH010000454.1 GCA_017626655.1 Clostridia bacterium
AAACATACTGAATGAGCCTTCCCTTGTGAGGGAAGGTGGCACGCCCGTAGGGCGTGACGGATGAGTAGCCACCGAGGAACATACCGATCTGTTCCGTCAGACCGATAAACCCCAATTTCCCTCCACCTATATAAGACACCGTTCCCCCCGCGAATATTTCAGCCAAAACAAAATTTTTTCAATGGTTTTCGCATACCCTCCTCCCTGCCCATGTAAAATGAATATCAACCACTGTTACCCAATCCCAAACCAACTGTGAACGATTTGAAAATATGGAAAAAATATGTCCGTTCCCCTTGACAGAGGGGAATGGATATGTTAAAATAACTTCATTACACAATCAAGAGAACGCAAGCAATCTTGGTTGACATTTTAAGGAGGAACACTACGTTGTCCGCACACAGTCAGAACGGAGAAGAGCTGCTCCGCCAGCTGAACACAGATCCCGAAACGGGCCTGACCTCGGCCCGGGTCGCCGAGCTGCTCGGTAAGCACGGCCAGAACCGTCTCCGTGAAAAGAAGAAAAAAACCACCCTGCAACGCTTCATCGACCAGTTCAAGGACGTCATGATCCTGATCCTCATCGCCGCCGCCATCGTGTCCTTTGTGGTGGTGGTCATGGAGAAGAACTGGGGCGAGCTGTTCGAGCCCGCGCTCATCCTGGTCATTGTTATCCTCAACGCCATCATGGGCGTGTACCAGGAGGGCAAGGCTGAAAAGGCCCTGGACGCCTTGAAGAATCTGTCCGCCCCCCACGCCCGGGTCATCCGCGACGGTAAGGAGAGCGTCATCGACGCCGCCAACCTGGTCCCCGGCGATATCATCAAGCTGGAGGCCGGCGATTTCGTCCCCGCCGACGCCCGTCTGCTCCACAGCACCTCCCTCAAGAGCGAGGAATCCGCTCTGACGGGTGAGTCCGTCCCCTCCGAGAAGGACGCGGCTGCCGAGGTGGCCGAGAACGCGCCCATCGGTGACCGCACCAACATGGTCTTCTCGGGCTGTAGCATCACCTACGGTACCGCCCTGGCCGTGGTCACGGGTACGGGCATGAACACCGAGATGGGTAAGATCGCCAACCTCCTGGACGGCGAGGGCGACACCCAGACCCCCCTCCAGAAGAAGCTGGCCCAGCTGGGTAAGTACCTGGGCATCATGGCCCTGGCCGCCTGCGCCATCATCTTCGTGGTGGGCCTCTTCAACGATATCCCCGTGCTGGAGATCTTTATGACCTCGGTCTCCCTGGCGGTCTCTGCCATCCCCGAGGGCCTGCCCGCCATCGTTACCATCGTCCTCTCCATCGGCGTCCAGCGCATGGTCAAGAAGAACGCCCTCATCCGCCGTCTCCCCGCCGTGGAGACCCTGGGCTCCGCCTCCATCATCTGCTCGGATAAGACGGGTACCCTCACCCAGAACCGTATGACCCTGGTCAAGGCCTACGTGGACGGCAAGGGGACCACCGAGGACATCTCCGCCGAGAACTCCGAGGACGTCCGCACCCTTCTGCTTCGCGGCGCCCTCTGCTGTGACGGCTCGGTGGTCTTCAACCCCGACGGAACCGAGCAGCCCATCGGCGACCCCACCGAGACCTCCATCGTCCTGGCCGCCCACAGAAACGGTATGCCCAAGGACGACATCAACAAGCAGTATCCCCGCGTGGCGGGCATCCCCTTCGACTCCGACCGTAAGCTCATGACCACCGTCAACGTCATGGACGGGAAGAACGTGGTCATCGTCAAGGGCGCCTTCGATATGCTGGCCGCCCGCTGTGTTGCGGGAGATCTGGAGACCGCCAAGCGCATCACCGAGGAGATGAGCGAGAACGCCCTCCGCGTTCTGGCCATCGCCTGCAAGACCGTGGACACGGTTCCCGAGAACCCCACCTCCGAGGAGCTGGAGAACGGCCTGACCTTCCTGGGCCTGGTGGGTATGATCGATCCTCCCCGTCCCGAGTGTAAGGTGGCCGTGGCTACCTGCCGCCGCGCGGGCATCAAGCCCGTCATGATCACGGGCGACCACGTGGTCACCGCCTCCGCCATCGCCCGCGAGCTGGGCATTCTGGAGGAGGGCGACATGGCCATCACCGGCGCACAGCTGGACGCCATGAACGACTCCGAGCTGGACGCCACTGTGGAGAAGATCTCGGTCTACGCCCGCGTCTCCCCCGAGAACAAGATCCGCATCGTCAAGGCCTGGCAGCGCAAGGGCCAGGTAGTCTCCATGACGGGTGACGGCGTCAACGACGCCCCCGCCCTCAAGGCCGCCGATATCGGCTGTGCCATGGGCATTACGGGTACCGACGTGGCCAAGGGCGCCGCCGACATGACCCTGACCGACGATAACTTCGCCACCATCGTGGACGCCGTCCGCGAGGGCCGCGGCATCTACGCCAACATCAAGAAGGTGGTGGGCTTCCTGCTGGGTACCAACATCGGCGAGGTCATCACCGTCTTCCTGGCCATGCTCTTCTGGCATGAGACCCCCCTGCTCTCCATGCAGCTCCTCTGGATCAACCTGGTCACCGACTCCCTCCCCGCCATCGCCCTGGGCATGGAGCCCGTGGAGTCTGACGTCATGGACCGCAAGCCCAAGCCCAAGAACGAGGGCCTCTTTGCCGGCGGTCTGGGTGTCCGCGTGGTGCTGATGGGCGCTATGTTCGCCGCTCTGTCCCTGGTGGCCTTCTTCCTGGGTAGCCGCGTGCTGACTCCCGCAGGCATGGATCCCACCAAGGTAGGTCAGACCATGGCCTTCCTGGTGCTGGCTACCTCCCAGGTCCTCCACGCCTTCCATATGCGCTCGGATAAGTCCCTGTTCAAGATCGGCCCCTTCGGCAACTCCAAGCTCAACTGGGCGGCCC
>JAGAIH010000455.1 GCA_017626655.1 Clostridia bacterium
TGGGATATGCTGGATAAGCTGAAGGAGAATTGAATTTTTCGGGGCTTTCAAATTGGGGTTTATCGTACTGTTTGAAAGGGTAAAAATGCCCATGACGGTAAACTCCCCCACCGCCTGCGGGAGGAGCCCCCTCGGGGAGGGAGCCTTGGGGCGCGGGTAAGAATCGCTTGTCGGGTAACGAATTTCCGCGGGTCTGGGCAAAAGGCTCCCTCTCCGAGGGGGCTCCCGCGAAGCGGGTGGGGGAGTCATCACGAAAAGTGAGGCACTCTTTTCTGTCAGACTGATAAACCCAAATTTGAAATCCCCACCAGTCAAAATCAAATATATAGAGAGGTACACAACCATGCTGAATCTTCCCCTGAATATCGACTACACCGGTAAGGTCGTCGTCATCACCGGCGCGGGCGGTCTCATCTGCTCGGCCATGGCCCGTGCTTTTGCCCAGTCAGGCGCCAAGGTGGCCGCTCTGGACCTCAACGAGGAAGCCGTCAAGGCTCTGGCCGAGGAGCTGTGCGCCGAGGGCTTTATTTGCAAGGGCTACAAGGCCGACGTCCTGGACCCCGCGATGCTGGCGGCTGTTCACGAGCAGGTGGCCGCCGATCTGGGCCCCTGCGACATCCTCGTCAACGGCGCGGGCGGCAACAACCCCAGAGCCACCACCGACAACGAGTACCAGCACGAGGCCAAGGAGGGCGGGAAGTCCTTCTTCGATCTTTCGCCCGACGGCGTGGACTTCGTTTTCAAGCTCAACTTCCAGGGTACCCTTCTGCCCACCCAGGCCTTCGCCAAGGATATGGTGGAGAAGGGGGCGGGCTGTATCCTGAACATCTCCTCCATGAACGCCTACACCCCTCTGACCAAGATCCCCGCCTACTCCGCCGCCAAGGCCGGTATTTCCAACTTCACCCAATGGCTGGCCACCCACTTCGCGGGCACGGGCATTCGCTGTAACGCCATCGCACCCGGATTTTTGGTGTCCTCCCAGAACTACAAGCTCCTCTTCAACGAGGACGGCACCCCCACCGCCCGCTCCAATAAGATTCTGAACGGCACCCCCACCCACCGCTACCTGGACGCCACCGAGCTTTTGGGCGCGACCCTGTTCCTCTGCGACGATCGGGCGGCCTCGGCTATTACGGGCGTGGTCCTGCCCATTGACGGTGGATTCGCGGCTTACTCGGGCGTGTAAGGAGGTCATACCATGGAAAAATTCATTCCCGTTGTTGTCATCAAAGAGCTGGCCGAGACCGATAAGATCCTGACCGCTCTGAAAAACATCGGCATCCATTGCGCCGAGATCACCTTCCGCACCGCTTGCGCCGCCGAGGCCATCGCCTACGCGGTGGAGCATTACCCCGACATGGAGATCGGCGCGGGCACCGTCATCAACGCCGCGCAGTGTGAGGCCGCTCTCGCCGCCGGGGCTACCTTCATCGTCTCTCCCGGTCTGTCTCCCGCCGTAGCGAACATTTGCAACGAGCGCAATATCCCCTACTACCCCGGTTGCGTGACCCCCACCGAGATCATGGCGGCGCTGGAGCTGGGCATCACCACGGTGAAGTTCTTCCCCGCCAACATCTACGGCGGTCTGAAGGCTTTGAAGGCTCTGTCCGCGCCCTTCCCCCAGGTGAAGTTCATCCCCACGGGCGGGGTGGACCGCTCCAACATTGACGAGTTCCTGGCCTTTGATAAGGTGGCGGCCATCGGCGGCAGCTTCTTTGTGAAGGAGGCGCTGGAGGCCATGGAAAGCCAATGATGGCACCGCAAGCGACCGATTACAGAGAAGACGGGCTCCGTAGACTGATCCGGGAGTTTGACCACCCCTCCGCCGAGTTCTCTCCCATGCCCTTCTGGTTCTGGAACGACACCTTGACCGAGGAGGAGATTTCTCTCCAGATGCGGGCCTTCAAGGAAAAGGGGGTGGACGGCTTCGTCATCCATCCCAGGCTTGGGCTGGATCCCGCCATCCCCTACATGGGGGAACGGTGGATGTACTTCGTCCGCTACGCCGTGGCTTTAGCCCGCGAGATGGACATGAAGGTCATGCTCTACGACGAGGCCATGTACCCCTCGGGGTCTTGCTGTGGCCAGGTGGTGGCCGAGGATCCCGACTACGCCGCCAAGGGGCTGAAAATGTCCCGCGATGCTTCCCTGTCCGAGGGGGAACGGCTGGTGGCGCAGACAGAATACGAGGGCGAGACGGTGTACTTCATCCTGACCCCCTCTCACGGCACCATTCGGGGCGTCTGCTACGGGCAGGATGACGGTCAGCCCGGCGCGCCTCCAGCGGCGGATCTCTTGAATCCCGATTCGGTGGCCACCTTCATCCGCCTGACCCATCAGAAGTATTACGACGCGCTCTCGGAGTATTTCGGGGACACGGTCATCGCCATCTTCACCGACGAGCCCTGCCTCTTGGGGCGAGGCTCCTTCCCCGGGCTGATCCCCTGGACGGGGGATTTCCTCGCGGACTTCAAGTCCCTTGGGTATGATGAATCCCATCTGCCCGCCTTGTTTGAGCAAAAGGACGATGCGGCCAAGCGGATCAAGGAAGATTACCTGCGTCTGGTCTTTGAGCGCATGAACCGTGTGTTCTACGGTCAGATCGCCGATTGGTGCGACCGCCACGGGATCCTGCTTGCGGGGCATCCCGAGAGCAGCTCGGACATCCATCTGTTGTCCCGCTTCGGCATCCCCTGCCAGGATATCGTGTGGCGCTACCTCTACCCCGGGGAGCCGACCAATATCCGCGGCGTCCACAGCACCATGGGCAAGTGCGCCTCGGACAGTGCCCGCCACCGTGGCAAGCGCCGCAACGGCAATGAGTGCTTCGGGGTATGCGGTCACAGGGACGATCCCTACGCCTTCGATCGGGCGGATATGAAATGGTACCTGGACTGGCTCTTTGCCCGCGGGTGCAATCTCATCATCCCCCACGCCTTCTACTACTCCCTCCGCGACGCCCGCCGTGATGAGCGGCCCCCCGAGGTGGGGATGCACAGCACGTTCTGGGGTGAGTATAAGGAGATATCCGACTACATCAAGCGGTGCTGTTCTCTCAACACCGACTGCGTCAACATCACCGATATCGCGGTGCTGTGTACCGAGCGGGAGCTGCCCGACGGGGCGGTGAGAGCTTTGTACGAGCATCAGGTGGAGTTCAACTACCTGGAGCGCTCCCTTCTGGGTGAGGTCAACCTACAGGATGGAGTGGCTAAGATCGCGGAGCAGGCTTACCGCGTGATGATCGTGGACCGCGACTACGATGCCGAAACCGTCGCCTTTTTGGAGAGATTCCGCAAAGCCGGCGGTACCGTGATCGACTTTCGCGACTATGCGGCGGAGGCGGACTATCTCGCAAAGGTCCGCGGCGCGAGTCGGACTCTGCTGAACGTCGAGTCCACCGAGCATCTGCGGATGACCCACGTGCAAAAATACGGCGTGGATATCGTTTTCCTGTCCAACGAGGGCGAGGTTCCCTTGACCGCCACGGTGCGGGAGCGGGTGGCCGAGGTCTGGGACTGCGAGGCGGGAGTGCGTGTGCCGCATAGCGGGGAGACCTTGACGGTCGAGCTGGCTCCGAGGAGGAGCGCGCATTTGATCCTTGCTTGATTTCGCGATATATTCAAATTGGGGTTTAGCGGCAGTAAAACTCTTGTCGTAGGGCGGGGGCTTGCTCCCGCCGAAA
>JAGAIH010000456.1 GCA_017626655.1 Clostridia bacterium
CTTCGCGGTCCCCCTTCCCCGCTGGGGAAGGCAGAGGAGCGGACCGCTAAACCCCAATTTACCCAAAAGGGTGACCCGCTCATTATTCATTACTCTCGGTTACGATCTCCGACCTCTTGGTAGAAGCAAACACGACCACCAAACAAGCCGCCGCCAGCACCACGGTTACCGCCAGACCTCCCTCCAGGCCGAAGGAGCCACCGTTGACGAGAGTCTGCCATTTCCCCTCGCCCATCTCGGCGACCAGCGGGGAAGGACTTCCCACAAGCCCGCTGACGGGGATGCCGAAGAGATTGCCTTGGGCGAAATTCCACATACTGTGGATGGCGCTCACCATCCAGATGCTCCCGCGGCGGAGGGTCAGCATGGAGGCGAAGAAACCGAACAGGAAGATATTGACCAGCGCGGTTACGGTCACTCCGGGATTCCCGACGTGGATCAAGGAAAACAGCAGGGCGTTGGCCACGGCGCAGGCCCACAGGGGCCATCCTCGGGAAAGGGACACCATGAGGTAGGAGCGGCAGAGTAGCTCCTCGGACATACCCTGTATGAGAAAGCCCACGAAGAACAGCAGGAGCCACACAAGGGAGGGCATGGCTTCTGCGGGGGACAGGGTCAGCGCCCCCGTGACCGCGCAGAGCAGGACGGGAAGCCCGAACAGCCCCAGCCCCGCGGCCAGGCCGACGGCGTACTCAGTCACCGCCCCGCGGCGGATCAGTCCCAGACTCGCAAGGGGCCTGCGCTCAATGACCAGGCAGTAAACCAACACCACCGCCACCGTGGCTACGGTGGCAAAGAGGGAAATGAGGAGGTATCGGCTTCCCGTCATGCTGTTGGGGATGACCAGGGTGGCGATCAGCGTCACGACGGCCCGCCCTACCTCGGCGGCGGTCAGAGTCAGCAGGAATAACAAAAGAACCACCACGGGGCGGGCGGTCAACCGCTCCTTCGGGGTGGGGGTCAGCATATTCGTCCTTTCAAAGGCGGGGATCTTCACGGAAGAGGACCTCCTTTCGCACGCTACCCCTTCATTATACCACAAAATCCGAGAGATTGCAAGCCCCTTGAGCCAATTTGTACGGAGGAATTTTGTCGGAAAAATTGTGCGATATTCACGAAATTCACCAAGACCACATGATAACCTCTTTACAAAATCACAATACTGTGCTATAATAAGAATGACCGAAGGGGGAAGCCCCCAAAGGCGCCTCCGAGGTCGCGCAACCGTAAAACAAAAGGAGGAAACACCATGAAGATCACCATCGTAGGAAGAAAGCTGAACGTGTACGACGACACCCGAGAGCTGATCGAGAAGAAGCTGACCAAGCTGGACAAGTACTTCAAGGCCGCAAACACCGAGGCCACGGTCACCCTCAGCCGTAAGCGTAACGTCTCAAGCCTGGAGGTGACCATCAACGCGGACGGTACCCTGTTCCGCAGTGAGGTGGACGCCGACGACTTCCGTATCGCGCTGGATCAGACGGTGGATCACATCGAGAGCCAGATCCGCAAGAACAAAACCAAGCTGGCCAAACGCCTCCGCGAGAACGTCATTGATATGAGCGTGGTCCCCGATCCCGAGGAGGTTATTCCCGAGGAGGAGCCCATCATCCGTGTCAAGCAGTTCGAGTTCAAGCCCATGACGCCCGAGGAGGCCATCATGCAGATGAATCTGCTGGGCCACAGCTTCTACGTTTTCAACGACATCACCACGGAGGACACCTGCGTGGTCTACACCCGCAAGGACGGGGACTACGGTCTGATCGAGCCTATGAAGTAAGGCTTTTCGAGATAATACAGAAAGGAATAGAATTCTCCCTCCCATCGTCTTCGGTGGGAGGGATCTTTTTGGTATACGGACAGCCTGTGGGGGCATAGGGTGGGATAAGTAATCAAATTTGGGTTTATCGGCCAGGGCACTACATGCCGAGCAAGCTCGGCGGGACCCGCTTAAGGGACTTTTGAAAATAGCGGTGCAAGCACCGCGACAAATTTGCCGTAGCGGCAAATTTGAGCGTCCCTTAAGAATCCCCAAAACTTTTAAATAATAATCTTATTTATCAATGCTTTTTTAAAGTTTTTGGAGTTCTTAGAACCTTTTTTCAAAAAGGTTCTAAGCCGCCGGAGGCCGTTCCCCTGCTCCCCGTTAAACCCCAATTTGAAATCCCAAGGAGGCTCACTCATGTTCCCATTCCCCCCCATCCTCAAGCTCCTCCACCTCATCCTCGGCTTGGACACTCCCCACAATTTTCCCCCGCCTCTCCCCGCAAGGGAGGAGGAGGAGGCCTTCCGCAAGGCCCGCGCGGGAGATGAGGAGGCGCGGCAGACCCTGATCTTACACAATCTGCGGCTGGTCTCCCACATCGTTCGCAAGTACTACGCAACGGCGAGTAACCAGGAGGATCTGGTTTCCATCGGTACCATCGGCCTTGTCAAGGCGGTGGATAGCTTCAAGATCGACAACGGGGCGCGCTTCGCCACCTACGCCGCCAAGTGCATCCAGAACGAGATCCTCATGCACTTCCGCTCCCAGAAGAAGCGCAACGCCGAGGTCTCCATGAACGAGACCATCGACGTGGATCGGGACGGAAACCCCTTGACCTACACCGACGTCATCTCCAGCGAGGAGGATCTCCCCGAGGAGGTTATGCGGAGTGTGGAGGCCGACCGCGCCATGGCCCTGGTCCGCACCCGCCTGGATCCCCGCGAGAGACAGGTCATCACCCTGCGCTTCGGGCTGGGGGGTGTCCCGGCTATGACCCAGCGGGAGATCGCAGTCAAGCTGGGGATCTCCCGCTCCTACGTCAGCCGTATCGAGAAGGCGGCTATTGATAAGCTGAAGGAGGGGTTCGGGCTGCCCCCAGGCTGATCAGTCCTTGGCCTTCCCCTTGGCGATCAGCGCCACCAGATACCCGCACACCAGAGCCGCCGCCGTTCCCCCCGCCGCCGCGGTGAGAGGCCCCGTCAAGGCGCCCAACAGACCCTTTTCCGCCACAGCCTCCTTTACACCCTTGGAGATGAGGTATCCGAACCCCGTCAGCGGCGTGGAGGCCCCCGCCCCCGCTAACTTCACCAGGGGCTCGTAGACTCCGACGGCCCCCAGAAAGACCCCCGCCACCACGTACAGCACCAGGATCCGCGCGGGGGTCAGCTTGGTCCTGTCGATGAGGATCTGGGCGACGGTACAGAGGATGCCGCCCACCAGAAATGCGCGGAGGTAGGGAAGAATGGCTTCGGCAATTGATTTCCAGTCCATGGGTTTCTCCTTTTCAAATTTGGGTTTATCGGTCTGACGGAACAGATCAAAATTGGGTAGGGTGGCTACTCATCCGTCACGCCTACGGCGTGCCACCTTCCCTCACAAGGGAAGGCTTCTGTGGTATGCTTTTCGTTCTCTTAAAGCCGAAAACATACTGATGTCTAAAGGTTTTTTAGGGTGACGCAAAACATACCGAATAAGCCTTCCCTTGTGAGGGAAGGTGGCACGCCCGAAGGGCGTGACGGATGAGTAGCCACCAAGTAACATACCGATCTGTTCCGTCAAACAGTTCGATAAACCCCAATTTACCCCATCCCCTCCAGACACACCAAATGCGCCACCCCCGGTATCGACTGCCCTTGCTTGACACTGTCGGGACTCATCATCGCCCCCGTGGCCATGAACAGAATGCGCTTCAGCTCACCCCGTTGCAGCTTGGGGAGCAGATAGCCTCCCAGCACCGTGGCCGCGCACCCGCACCCCGAGCCGCCGCTGTGGGTGTCCTGGGTGTTGCGGGAGAAGATCAGCTTGCCGCAGTCATTGTGGCGGCTTGAGATATCCAGCCCCTCGGCCATCATGAGGTCACAGAGGATGCGGCTCCCCTCCCAGCCCAGGTCGCCCGTGATAATGAGGTCGTAGTCGATGGGGAAGGTGCCGCTCTCCTTGAAGTACCGTGTCAGGGTGGACACCGCCGCGGGAGCCATAGCCGCTCCCATGTTGTTGGCATCGGTAATCCCCAGGTCCACCACAATGCCGGGAAGAGCGCGGGTCACCTGCGCCAGCTCCCGCCCCTCTGCCCGCTCGGGGGAGGTGACCACGAAGGCCCCCGCTCCCGTTACCGTCCATTGACCCGTGGGGGGCCTCTGACCGCCGTACTCCAAGGGGGTGCGGAACTGCCGCTCCGCCGCCGCGTTGTGGGAGGAGGTCACCGCCGCCGCCACCTCCGCCATCCCCCCGCTGACCATGGACGCTGCCAGCATCAGCCCCTCAATGGAGGTGGAGCAGGCCCCGTACAGCCCGAAATAGGGAATATCGTAGGACAATAGCC
>JAGAIH010000457.1 GCA_017626655.1 Clostridia bacterium
CCCGGGCGGCCTCGCCGTAGAGGGCGGAGAGGAGGGTCTCGGTCAGGCGGTCGGGGGAATCGGCGGAGGCGGCGGTGAGGCGGACTATGCCGTCGGGGAGGGGCTGGGCCGTGTCCGCCAGGGCCGTGAGCATGACCGACAGCACCCGGTCGGCGGCGGGGGGCGGGTCGCTTTTCCCGCAAGCGGGGAGGAGCAGGGACAGGATCAGCAGGAGTACAAGGAAACGCGAATGGCCCATGACGGCTCCTTTCGAGTGATTTTCCCTGCATTTTATGCTTTTGGCGAGGGAATTATCACCCCAAGCCCTTGCAAGGCGGCGGTTTTTGTGGTACAATAGAGACGAAAAGATCCCCACGAAAAGGAGTCCTCCATGAAAAACCCCCTGATGCCCGACTATATGTTCCGTACCTTCGACGAGATCACCCCCGAATTCCTGCGGGAGCTGGGGGTCAAGGCCATCCTTGCGGACATTGACAATACCTTAGCCCCCTACGAGCAGCCCGAGCCCGACGAGCGCATCAAGGGCTGGATCGCGTCCCTCGCCGAGGCGGGCATCGGCATCGCCTTCGTCTCCAACAACGACTGGGAGCGGGTCAATCGATTCAACGCCACCCTGGGGGCCCCCGCCTACGCCAAGAGCGGCAAGCCCTTCAAGAAGAATCTCATCAAGGCCATGAACGACCTGGGCGGGACGCTTGAGACCACCGTCATGCTGGGGGATCAGCTCCTCACCGACGCCCTGGCGGGGCATAATCTGGGGGTCAAGTGCCTCATCGTGCCGCCCATTCGGGATAAGAAGAACGCGTTCTTCCGATTCAAGCGGTGGCTGGAGAAGCCTGTTGTCAAGAAGTTTAAAAAGAGGAATGGGATCGAGTGGTGATCCTTCGCAGTCCGGTTGAGGCCGCCTATCAAAATGGTTGATTGACTTTTCCACGCGTTCATTGTATGATGTAATTACAGGATACATACACACCGTAAGAAAGGAGATCGCCATGAGAACCGCCGCCATTTGCCTCGCTATAGCCCTTCCCGCCCTCGTTTTCCTGATCCTTGTCAACCTCCCCCGCGTGGATCGCCTGCGGGAGCTGGCCTCCCACCGCTATATCTGCCCCTCCTGCGGGAGTCGGTTCCGCGTGAAGTGGCTCCGTCTCCTGCTCGTGAAGTGGCAGGTGGAGGCCACCGACAAGGCCACTCTGACCTGCCCCGTCTGCAAGACCCGCGATATCTGTCGGCGGGAGGATTCTGTTTACGAGGAGGGTGAACGGGTATGAAACAGTCAACCGCCATTTCGGTCATCAGGATCAGCAGTATCGTAAGCATCGCCGCCGTGGCCATCACGGTGCTTGCCGCCATACTTGGCAAGAACGTGACGTGGTGGATCACCGTCACCCCGCCCCTGTACCAAGTCGCCCTGCTGATCGCCGCCTTCTGGGGGTGGTCCCCCGAGGACCGCGACCGCCTCGCCCTCTTGATCGTGGGGATCATCCGTCTCGTAGCAACGGCGGGCATGGGCTTCTCCGCCCTGCTGGCCATGTTCCGTGTGGCATCCCTGATCCAGGTCGGGTCCCTCTTGCAGCCGGCCGCCGCCGCGCTGTTCGTGATCGGGGTCATTATGTACGGGAAGGAAAAGCGGGAGAGAGAGTAGACCGATACCAAAAAAACAGGTGTTTCCCTGACGGAAGCACCTGTTTTCGTATGTATGGGGGTCACAGTACCTTTTGCATGATGAAATACCGCCCGTCCAACTCACCGGACAGGTCGCGGATCACGGTAAATCCCGTTTTCTCGTAGAGAGACAGGAGGGAGTTGAACCGTCCCTTGTCCAACGCCATCCGCTCCAGGGGGTAGACCTCAGCGTGGGTGAAGCCCTTCCTTTTGGCGTCGGTCAACGCCCGATCCAACAGCATTTCCTCGATCCCGCAGTTTTGGAAGAAGCGGGAGGTCATTATCTCCACGATGGAAAGGATCTTTGCTCCCTCGGGGGCGGTGGGGATGGCGCGCTCCTCCTCCTCGAGGCCCAGGCCGACATACTTCTCCTTGTCCCCGCAGTTGCAAAAGCCCAAGACGGTCTCCCCGAAGCAGGCGACGAGTCCCGTCATGGTCCCCTCGTTCACCAGCTTTTCCACGAGGGCACGGAAACGGTCCAGCATCTCCGCTTCCGCATAGCCGGGGAATCGGAGGGACTCATACATATCCTTCATGTCCATGTCGGAATCCCATTGAACGCTGAAATCGAAGAAGCTCTCTTCATTGATATGCTGACAGCAAAAACGGAAATACTCTCGCCAGTTATACTTCATCAGGGGACGGCACACAAACTGCTCCTTTACGATGCGTCGACGCAAGCCCTCGGCGGAGGGGTGGGACAGCAGGACGTAATTCTCGATAAAAACGTGCAGTTCACTGTGGTTGTCGATCTCATGGGTCAGCAGATCGAACAGGGGGGCGCGGCAGGGGATGATGCCCCGCTCCAATTCGTCGTAGGCCTTGGCAGTCTCGTAGGCACGGGTCATGGACGCCGCGAAGCCCTCGGTATCCCCCGCCTTGAGATCCTGCCCGGCTTTCCTGACGTGGTGATCCCATGCTCCTTTTCGGTAAGCCATATCATCCCCCCATAGGGCTTCGGTCACGGTGCGGTACGCCGTCAAAGCCTCCGGGGTGTCATAGGCCAACAGATCCTCGCACAGGACTTCCATATTCCTTCGTATTCTCTCCTGCAGATAGCGGCGCTTGCCCTCCCCCTCCAGAGCGGCGGCCTGATAGGCGGGCTCCGTCAGGGTCTTTTCCAGATCCCTGGCTTGATCCATTCTTCCCAGAGCGCGCAGGGTGCGTATCCGCATGATGGAGTATTCATCAGCGGGATTCTGATAGCACAGGGCGTTGAAATGGCGGATCGCGTGGTTCAGGTAGAACGCCCGTCTGCCCCCGCCGGAGCGCTCCCCGATCCGCAGCTCGTCAAAGGCGCGGCGGTACAGAAAGTCCTCGTCATCAGGAAACTCCTCCAGCGCCTCCAGCGAGACCATCAGGGAATATTCCTCTCCAAAGCTACAGGCCTGCTGATATTTCTTTTCCAGCTCCTGCCGTCTGTTCCCCCCCAGCAGCTCGTTGACCCCGATCCCCAGCTCCTTGGACAGCGGGAGCAGCAGGGTAATGTCCGGCATAGTCTGCCCCGTCTCCCACTTGGAGATGGCCTGGGGAGACACGCCCACGGCTTGGGCCAGAGCCTCCTGGGTCAGTCCCCGCTCGCGGCGGAGGCGGCGGATGGTGGCGGAGACGGCGGCGGGATTGGTCGCGGGGGTGGGGGTGGGCATGGCGGGTCCTCCTTTTTTGGTGTGGGTCTGACTGTATTATAGCACAGGACGGGGAAATTGGCAAGTGAGAAAACGGATATGGGGGGACAACCGGTGGTTGAGGAGGGAAAATTGTGGTTTATCGTTCCGATAAACCACAAATGAAGTGCGCCGCGGACGGGACCGCAGGCGCAATGAAGTTTCCCACGGCCCGCCGTGAGAAAATGAAGTTGCCCCTACGGGGCAAATGAAGTGCGCCTGCGGGCGCAACGGAAAAGAACGACGCCCTCAAATTTGAAAATCTTTCCCCACCCTATTGCAAAATTCCGCTCAATCTGTTAAAATAGTAGGAGAAACAAATCCCCTTTGGCGGGATCCCCCCGCCGGAAAGGAACCTATATGATCGACTTAAAGACCATCACCACCCCCACCTTCGGCCCCGGCGGAAACGGGGAGTGGTTCAAGCAAGAGGGCGGGAAAGCCACCGTCCAGGCTCCCGGCTGGCTGAAGCAGAAAGGCCTCGACGCCTACGAATACGAGGCGGGCAAGGGCATCACCGCCGGTGAGGGCGCGCTCCTCGCCATCGGGCAGAAGGCCCTGGAGCACGGCATCCTCATGTCCCTCCATGCCCCCTACTTCATTTCCCTGTCCTCGGTGGAGGAGGAGAAGCGTAACAACAGCATCGGGTACATCCAAAAGTCCCTCTGGGCCGCCGAGCTGCTGGGAGCGGATACCGTCGTCATCCACAGCGGAAGCGCAGGCAAGATCTCCCGTGAGGAGGCCATGCGGCTGTCCTGCGACACCCTCGCCCGCCTCATGGAGGCCGTGGGGGACACCCCCATCCGCCTGGGTATCGAGACCATGGGCAAGCGCAACCAGCTGGGGACCTTGGACGAGGTCATCGAGCAGTGCAAGGTGGATCCCCACTTCCACCCCGTGGTGGATTTCGGACACCTCAACGCGAGAGGGGTGGGCGGTCAGTTCCCCGATAAGGACAGCTACCGTCGGGTCTTCCACACCATCGCCGACAGGCTGGGCGCGGAGTACGCCACCCACCTCCATTGTCACTTCTCCAAGATCGAGTTCACCGACGCGGGGGAGAAGCGCCACGTCACCTTTGAGGATACCGTCTACGGCCCCGCATTCGAGCCGCTGATGGAGGCCATCATTACGGACGGTCTCTGCCCCCGCATCATCTGCGAGTCGGACGGCACCATGGCGGAGGACGCGCTGGCTATGAAGAAGTATTGGATGGAGCGCAGGAGCGAATAAGAAAAACAAAAAAGCGGCATCCCCGCCGCTGTGAAAAATTCCGAAAAAGTATTGACAAACCAAGCAAAGTGTGGTATCATAAAGGCGTAGGAGCTACCGGCAACGGTCACTTCCTCACTTGCGATACAGATAACCGCACAGATTGGTCGTCAGGGCGGTTATCTTTTTTTATTGTAAATATCCATTATCAGACGGATCACAGCTATCAGAAGCGTGCAAAACAGGAAAAACAGTTCCCACGTCATGACCATGTATA
This sequence comes from Clostridia bacterium, assembly GCA_017626655.1. Next base: position 4,819 of record JAGAIH010000457.1, read on the forward strand.
TCACCTCCCCCTTTGCGATGTTGGACAGGGCATCGGGAAAGGCAAAAAAGATTTCGACTTCCCCGAAATAGAGGAAGCGACCGCACACCATTTAAGGCAACTCCTACGGGACACCTTTCGGTATCCATCTGACATTATATCACAATTCATCCATATTGTCAATCGCCTTCGACACACACCACATCAAAAGAACCATGAAACTCACCGACTTCCAATCCCTCACCCCCATCGACTACGGCTGGTCGGGGGACCGCAAATACCGCGCCGTCACCGCCGACGGCACCCCCTATTTTCTCCGCATCACCTCCCGTGAGCGGGGTGATCGCTTCGTAAAGCTCTTCGACCTCCAGAAGACCGTGGCCGCCACGGGGATCCCCATGTGTCAGCCGATCGCCATGGGAGAGTGCGACGAGGGGGTCTACGCCGTCCATTCCTGGATCGACGGCGTGGACGCCGAGGCCACCGTACCCACCCTTCCCACCGAGGTGCAGTACCGTTTGGGCCGCGACGCGGGGGCGTATCTGACCCGCATCCACTCCATCCCCGCGCCCCTCGATCAGCCCGATTGGGAGGCCCGCTTCAACGCCAAGATCGACCGCAAGATCAAAATGTACGCCGACTGCCCCATTCATTTTGAGGGCGATGACCACCTCCTGCGCTACATCGAGGAGAACCGCCATCTGCTCCGTAACCGCCACCAGACCTTCCAGCACGGGGACTACCACATCGGCAACATGATGCTGACCGACACAGAGACCGACCCCAAGATCGTCATCATCGACTTCGACCGCTACGACTTCGGTGATCCCTGGGAGGAGTTCAACCGCATTGTCTGGTGCGCCCAGGCCGCGCCTATCTTCGCCACGGGGCTGGTGGACGGCTACTTCGGCGTGGACGGGACTACCGCCGTCCCCATGGAGTTCTGGCGGCTGTTGGCGCTCTATATCAGCAGTAATATGCTCTCCTCGGTGCCGTGGGCGATTCCCTTCGGGGAGGGGGAGGTGCAGACCATGCTGAAGCAGGCAAAGGATGTGCTGGGGTGGTACGATGATATGAAGAACCCCGTACCTGCGTGGTACGACGCGAACCTATCCAAAAAGTAACTCCCCCTCTTTTGTAGGGGAGGGGTCTCCCCTCCCGCGCGTCTAATACAGCGCCAATGAGCGACACGCCAATCAATCCAACACCAAAACAACAAGGAGAAAATACCATGTCCCATCTTACCAAGCTCCAATCCGCCATGAAGGCGGCTCACACCGAGGCCATCGTGGTCTCCTCCGAGATCAACCAGCGCTACCTGTCGGGGCTCAACTATACCGACGGCTTTGTGGTGGTCCTCCCCGAAAAGGCCTTCCTGCTGGCCGACTTCCGCTACATCGAGGACGCCCGCACCCAGGTGGATGCCCATGAGTTCGAGATTATCATGCCCGACCGCTCCATGCTGGCCTACGTGGCCGCCATCCTGAAGGACTACGGCGTGAAGGTGGCTCTTTTCGAGGAAGCTACCCTGTCCTACTCCCTGCTGGAGCGATTCAAAAAGACCTTTGAGGGCGTGGAGATGCAGAGCGGCGCCTCGGCCATGATCGACGGTCTGCGCCTGTACAAGGACGCCGCCGAGATCGAGAAGATGACCCGCGCTCAAAAGCTGACCGACGACGCCTTCGCCCACATCCTGAACTTCATCAACCCCGACCGCACCGAGGTAGAGGTGGCTCTGGAGCTGGAGTTCTTTATGCGGGCCCACGGCTCCGAGGGGACCGCCTTTGACACCATCGCGGTGTCGGGTACCCAGTCCTCCCGCCCCCACGGCGTGCCCCGCCCCGTGAAGCTGGAGCGCGGCTTCTTCACCATGGACTTCGGCGCCCGCGTGGACGGCTACTGCGCCGACATGACCCGCACCGTGGTCATCGGCAAGGCCGACGAGGAGATCAAGCGTCTCTACCACACCGTCCTCCGCGCCCAGACCACC
>JAGAIH010000458.1 GCA_017626655.1 Clostridia bacterium
CCCAGATCGTCTACTATATCTCCGCCTACTGCGACCTCTTGAACGAAGGTGTCTTGCAGATGGGCGAGACCATGGACGTCTGCGTGCCTACGGGCAACTTCGGCAACATCTTCGCGGGCTACATCGCCAAGTTCATGGGTCTGCCCGTCCGTCATTTCGTCTGCGCCTCCAACAAGAATAACATCCTGACCGACTTTCTGCGCACCGGCACCTACGACCGCAACCGCGACTTCCACCTCACCATGTCCCCCTCCATGGACATTCTGATCTCCTCCAACCTGGAGCGTCTGCTCTGCCTCACCGCTGGCGAGGAGCGCACCGCCGCCTACATGGAGTCCCTGAAGAAGGACGGCGCCTACACCGTGGATGCCGAGGTCCTGGCCGCTATCAATGAAAACTTCTCCGGCTACTTTGCCGACGAGACCGCCACCGCCGAGACCATCAAGACTTACTTCGAGCAGTACGGCTACCTGGCCGACACCCATACCGCCGTGGCTCTCTCTGCCGCCGAGCAGTACCTCAAGACCACGGACGAGGTCCGTCCCATGGTGGTGGATTCCACCGCCAGCCCCTACAAGTTCGCCGCTGACGTGTACGAGTCCCTGGGCAAGGCCCAGCCCGCCGATCCCCTGTCGGCTCTGAACGAGCTGGCCGCCGCTACGGACACCGAGATCCCCTATCCCCTCCGCGGGCTGGGCGAGCGGGAGGTGCGCTTCACCAAGGTCATCGACGCCGCCGAAATGCCCGCCGCCGTACTGGAGTGGTGCTGATCTGACAACCAAAAAGGGGTATCGCGAAAAGCAATACCCCAAGGAATTGACTTGACCCCGCGTCAGCCCTTCACGTCCTGATTGGGCTTGAAGGTAGCGCAGGCAGTGTCGTGGGAGGTGGAGGCGTAGGTGGGGCCTACGGTGATCTCACCGGCGGTGCAACGGGTCTCGCCGTCGTGGTAGGCGCAGTTCTTGACGTCACAGACGACGCCCTTGATGTGATCGCAGCACTTCTTGTCGTTCATTTCACATACCATCCTTTTAGGAAAGCCGCACCTGCGTGCGGTTTTTCCTTGATACTCGCGGTTGGATTGTCCTTCCGCGTGAGATAGTTTGCCCGAGATATACCGATTCTATGCGGAATTCTTTGAAAGGAGTCCACGCCGTGTCCGTTTTCGTTATGGGAGATCTCCATCTCTCCACCAATCAGTCCACCAACAAATCCATGGAAAAATTCGGTAAGCGCTGGCTGGGCTATACCGAGAAGATCCGCAGGAACTGGGAGGCCGTGGTCACCCCCGCGGACACCGTGGTCATCCCCGGGGATATTTCCTGGGCCATGAAGCTGGAGGAGGCGCTTTCCGACTTTCAGTTCATCGAATCCCTCCCCGGCACCAAGCTCATCGGCAAGGGCAACCACGATTTCTGGTGGAACACGGGCGCCAAAATGACCGCTTTCTTTGAGGAGAATCACATCGAATCGGTGAAGATCCTCAACAACAACGCCTATTTTGTGGAGAACCAAGTCCTCTGCGGCACCCGCGGGTGGTTCTTGGAGGAGCGACAGCAGGTGACGGTGGGGTCGGTGGACTACGAGAAGATCATCAACCGCGAGGTCATCCGTCTGAGGCTCTCCCTGGACAGCGCGGTGACTCTGCAACGGGAGTGCGAGGAGCATAAGGGCTTTACGCCGCCCATTTCGGTGTTCCTCCACTTTCCTCCCGTTTGGCTGGACTTCATCTGCCGCCCCTTCGTGGACACCCTCCACGAATACGGCGATCCTCCTTGCTATTTCGGGCATATCCACGGCATGTACAACGCCCCAAAGGAGTTCGATTTCGAGGGCATCCCCATGCGCCTGATCTCCTCCGACGCCATGGATTTCACCCTGTACCGACTGCCCGCGGTCGTGAACGGAACAGCCTCCACGCATTTGTAACAAATGCACAAAAGAACTTCCGCTTCCTATGTGACTTTCGTCACGGGACAAACCGGGAAAATTTACAAAAACTCTTGACAAAATTACAAAAAACAGATAAAATATACTGTGAGTGTAAATGGGAGCAGTATGTCCAATTGAGACCGACTTTCCCTCAACAAAAGAAAGGAATCATCAAACATGAGTCTGATCAAAGCAGAAAAGGCCGAGAAGAGCGCCATGATCCTGGAGTTCTCCGTGGATAAGGAGACCTTCGACAAGGCCGTAAACAAGGTTTACCGTCAGCAGGTGGGCAAGATCAATGTCCCCGGCTTCCGTAAGGGCAAGGCCCCCCGTTCCGTCATCGAGCGTATGTACGGCAAGGGTATTTTCTGGGAGGACGCCGCTAACGAGCTGCTTCCCGACGCTTACGAGGCAGCACTGAACGAGTCCGGTGTCAAGCCCGTTGGCCGCGCTGAGTTCGATATCACCAGCATTGACGATAACGGTATCGTCTTCACCGCCACCGTTCCCGTGAAGCCCGCCGTGGAGATCGAGGGCTACAAGGGCATCGAGGCCGCCAAGGTCGTGGATCCCGCAACCGACGTCGAGATCGACAACGAGATCAAGATCGTCCGCGAGCGCAACAGCCGCGAGACCGAGATCACCGACGATACCCCCGCCGCAAACGGCGACTCCACCAAGATCGACTTCGAGGGCTTCGTGGACGGCGTCGCTTTCGAGGGCGGCAAGGGCGAGGACTACAATCTGAAGCTGGGCTCCGGCTCCTTCATTCCCGGCTTTGAGGAGCAGATCATCGGTCACAAGATCGGCGAGAGCTTCGACGTCAACGTCACCTTCCCCGAGGAGTACCACGCCAAGGAGCTTGCCGGTAAGGCCGCTACCTTCAAGGTCACCCTGAAGGCCATCACCCACATCGAGCTGCCCGAGCTGGACGACGACTTCGCCAAGGACGTCTCCGAGTTCGACACCTTCGCCGAGTACCGCGCTGACGTGGAGGCCAAGATCCTGAAGCGCCACGAGTCCGCCGCCGAGTCCGTCTACGAGGAGACCATCGTCAAGGCTCTCAATGAGAAGCTGGCCGGCGAGGAGATCCCCGAGGCTATGTACGAGGCCGAGACCGAGAACCTGCTCCGCGACTACGACAACCGTCTCCGTATGCAGGGTCTGGATCTGAACACCTACTTCAAGTATACCGGCATGACCCTGGAGGCTATGCGCGAGCAGATGCGTCCCCAGGCCGAGTCCTTCGTCAAGACCCGTCTGGCTCTGGAGAAGATCGCAGAGCTTGAGAACCTGACCGCAACCGAGGAGGAGATCGAGGCCGAGTACACCCGCCTGGCCGAGGCTTACCAGATGGAGGCCGAGCAGGTCAAGGGCATGATCCCCGCCGAGTCCGTCGCCGAGGATCTCCGCGTCAAAGCCGCTATGGAGCTGGTCAAGGCCAACACCGTGGCTCCCGCTACTGCCGAGTAATCAACCAACCTCGGAAGCCCCCTTCCGCCGAATCGCTTGCCGCGGTCAGCCCAGAGCCGGCCGCGGCATACTTTTCAAAATCTACGGGAGTTTCCGTCTCCTTTTGATTTTTCTCCGCTTTATGGGGCAGAATACAGGTATGCTCCATACAATGAAACTAAATGAATGTGAGGTAACCAACATGATGAATGATCTGTACAACACGGGTATGCCCCGCTCTTACCTCGTTCCCACCGTGGTCGAGCAGACCGGCCGCGGCGAGCGCGCCTACGATATCTACTCCCGTCTGCTCAACGACCGCATCATTTTCCTGTCGGATGAGGTCAACGACGCCACCGCCTCCCTGGTGGTCGCCCAGCTCCTCTTCCTGGAGGCCCAGGATCCCGACAAAGATATTTCCTTCTACATCAACAGCCCCGGCGGATCCGTCACCGCGGGTATGGCGATCTACGACACCATGAACTTCATCAAGTGCGACGTCTCTACCATCTGCATCGGTATGGCCGCCTCCATGGGCGCGTTCCTGCTCTCCGCCGGCGCCAAGGGTAAGAGAATCGCTCTGCCCCACAGCGAGATCATGATCCATCAGCCCCTCGGCGGCGCCCAGGGTCAGGCCTCGGATATCAAGATCCGCGCCGACCTCATCCTCCGAACCAGAGATATGCTCAACAAGATCCTGGCCGAGAATACCGGCAAGTCCATCGAGCAGATCGAGCGGGATACCGACCGCGACAACTTCATGACCGCCGAGCAGGCCCTGGAGTACGGTCTGATCGACAAGATCTACACCCACCGCGACTAATTCCACGAAAGGAAGCCCTATCATGTCCAATACCACGAATCGTGGCGGCGGCAAGAATCAGAATCTCCACTTCTGCTCCTTCTGCGGCCGCAACGAGAACCAGGTCAACTTCCTCATTCCCTCCTCCACGGGCGCGTACATCTGCGACTACTGCGTGGACGCCTGCTCGGATCTCATCGACGAGGCTATGGGCAACACCCGCGCCGCGTCTGTCAATTTCGGTGAGCTGAACCTGGCCACCCTTCCCCGCCCCATGCAGATCAAGGAGGCCCTGGACGAGTACGTCATCGGCCAGGACGAGGCCAAGATCGCTCTGTCGGTGGCGGTCTACAATCACTACAAGCGCATTCTCACCAAGACCCCCAAGAAGAAGGGCAAGAAGAAGGCCGACACCGCCCCCGCCGAGGACTACATGGAGGCTCTTCGCGAGGTGGATATCCAGAAGTCCAACGTCCTGCTCCTGGGCCCCACGGGCGTGGGTAAGACCTACCTGGCCCAGACCCTGGCCAAGACCCTCCAGGTCCCCTTCGCCATCGCCGACGCCACCACGCTGACCGAGGCGGGCTACGTGGGCGAGGACGTGGAGAACATCCTCCTGCGCCTGATCCAGGCCGCCGACTTCGATATCGAGCTGGCTGAGCGGGGTATCATCTATATCGACGAGATCGACAAGATCGCCCGCAAGAGCGAGAACCGTTCCATCACCCGCGACGTGTCGGGCGAGGGCGTCCAGCAGGCTCTTCTGAAGATCCTGGAGGGCACCACCGCCAATGTGCCTCCCCAGGGCGGCCGCAAGCACCCCAACCAGGAGTTCCTCCGCATCAACACCGAAAACATCCTCTTCATCTGCGGCGGCGCCTTCGACGGCCTGTCCCAGATCATTGAGAAGCGGGAAGGCGGTACCACCGTGGGCTTTGGCGGCGCGATCCGCACCAAGTCCGAGCGGGTTCAGAGCGGTGTGTTCAAGAACGTGGTCCCCCACGATATCGTCAAGTTCGGTCTCATCCCCGAGCTGGTGGGCCGTCTGCCCGTTATCGTCACATTGAACGACCTGGACCGCAACGCCCTCATCCGCATCCTCTCCGAGCCCAAGAACGCCGTGATCAAGCAGTACATGAAGCTCTTCGGGCTGGATCACGTCCGCCTGGTCTTTGAGGACGAGGCTCTGGAGGCCATCGCCGAGGAGGCCCTGGCCCGCAACACGGGCGCCAGAGGTCTGCGCGCCATCATGGAGCAGTTCATGATGAAGCTCATGTACGAGCTGCCCTCGGATGAGCTGGCCGAGACCGTCACCATCACCCGCGACTTCATCCTGGGTAATGGTGAGGCCGTCATCACCCACCGCGCACCCGCCCTGCCCGAGGCAGAGACCCCTGCGCTTCCCGAGTCCACCGAGGACTCTACCGATACCGAATAAGCATTTTCCATCCCGAAAGGAATTTCAAAAGCAATGTTGACCGCAATCGTTGGCATCAACTGGGGCGACGAGGGCAAGGGCCGCATGGTGGACCTGCTCTCCCGCGACCAGCAGATCGTTGTCCGCTACCAGGGTGACCACAGCTCGGAGCATACCGTCGTGACCGAGCGTGGCCGCTATATTCTCAATCTTCTTCCCACGGGTATTCTTCATCCTGACGTCGTCAACGTCATTGGCAACGGCGTGGTGGTGAATCCCTCCCATCTGGAGGAGGAGATCAACGCCCTTCTCAGCCAGGGAGTCATGATTACCCCCGACAATCTCAAGATCTCCGACCGCTGTCCCGTGGTGCTTCCCTACCACGTCACCACCGAGCAGTACGAGCTGGAGCGCCGCGGCGGCGACGTCCGCAAGACCTGCGGCGTTTCCATGGTCTTCGGTGACAAGGCGCTGAACATGGCCATTCGTATGGGGGATCTCCTGCACCCTGAATTCCTCCGCTGCCGCCTGGAGAAGTTCATCTCCTACAAGTCCACCGTTATAAAGAGCGTGTACGGTAAGGAAGCCATTGATCCGGACGAGATCATGGAGTACGCCATCCATTACGGCAAGGTCTTCGGTGACTTCATCTGCGACACCGGCGAGTACCTGACCGAGGCCGCCGCCATGGGCATGAACATTCTCTTTGAGGCGCCCCAGGGCGCCCTCCGCGACGTGGATCTGGGCGCCTACCCTTACACCGCTTCCTCCTCCACCGTGGCCGCCTACGCCACCATCGGCGCGGGCGCTCCCGCTCTGAAGCTGGACAAGACCATCGGCGTGCTGAAGGCCTTTTCCTCCATGGTGGGAGAGGGTCCCTTCGTTTCCGAGCTGTTCGACGAGAAGGCCTCCCAACTCATGGAGACCGGCAACGAGGCCGCCGAGAAGATCTCCCACATCCACCGCATCGGCGCCTTTGACGCCGTGGCCTCTCGCTACGGCGTGAGGATCCAGGGCGCGGACGAGCTGGCCCTCACCAAGCTGGACAGCCTGTCCTACATGGACAAGATCCCTGTCTGCGTGGCATACGAGATCGACGGTGTCCGCACCGATAAGTTCCCCATCGGAGCCGATCTGGAGCAGGCCAAGCCCGTCATCGAGTACGTGGACGGCTGGAACTGCGATATCTCGGAGTGCCGCACCCCCGACGATCTCCCCGTGGGCGCTCTGACCTACGTCAAGTACCTGGAGCATCTGTTGGGCTGTCACATCGCCTACGTGTCCGTGGGCGCCGAGCGCAACGCTTACGTTAAGCTGTAAGGCTACATAAAAAGAAGCATGACCGATGCAAGAGACGGGCATGCTTCTTTTTTACTTTTCGACTAATGCTTCAAATTGGGGTTTATCGCTCTCTGCCTTCCCCAGCGGGGAAGGGGGACCGCGAAGCGGTGGATGAGGAGAACACTTGTAGATAAGCTTTCCGGGTGAGACACTAACTCTCCTACCACTTTTGGATGTTGAATGCTTCAAAAATATAGTTGTATCAACCATTTTGCATTTTTTATCCGTATGGTTGTAGGAACGTAACTGTAC
>JAGAIH010000459.1 GCA_017626655.1 Clostridia bacterium
GGTGGCCGCGGGGATACTGGTCGGCTTCGTAGCTCTGATCTTTGTGATCAGAGGAGGGACCATGCTGCTGGACGGACCGCAAGATGACACCGTGATAGATGTGACCCCCAACATCAACACCCAAGAATACCTCCCCTTCAAGTGGCCCTCCAAGATCGTCAAGCTCAAAGACGCCTCTTTAGAGTTCACGAGAAAGGACGACCTTCCCATCCTGGACGGTGCTACGGCGGCCTTCCCCGTCTACTCCGCCTTCATCCACGCCACCTATCCCCGCTCCACCGAGCTGTATGACGGCGTATTCGAGTACAACAACACCGTGGGCGGCTACGAAAAGCTGGCCGAGCGCAAGACCGATATCTTTTTCGGTGCCTACCCTTCGGGTGAGCAGTTGGCCTATGCGGAGGAGTGCGGTACTACCTTTGAGTTCACTCGGATCGGCTCCGAGGCCTTCGTGTTCTTCGTCCACAAGGACAACCCCGTAAGCAGTCTGACCGCCGAGCAGATCCGCGGAATCTATGCGGGGGAGATCACCAACTGGAAGGAGGTCGGGGGCAACGACGAGCCCATCGTGGCCTTCCAGCGCAACGAGGGGAGCGGCAGTCAGAGCATGCTCCTCCGCTTCATGGGGGATACCCCGCTGATGGATCCTCCCACCAGCCAGGTATCGGGCTTCATGGGCGGCATCATCGAGGAGGTGGCCGATTACCGGAGCAGCTCCGGGTCCATCGGGTTCTCCTTCCGCTTCTACGTGGAGGGGATCATCCGGCACCCCGACATCAAGCTCGTCGCCATCGACGGCGTGGCGCCCACGGTGGAGAACATCAAGAACAGCACCTACCCCGTGGTGGCTCCCGTGTACGCCGTGACCTGGGCGGGGAACGATAACCCCAACGTGAAAAAGCTGCTGGATTGGATCCTGGCCGAGGAGGGACAATATATTATTGAAGAGACCGGGTACGTGGGGCTCGGCAAGTAAGATTAAAAATACGGAGTGACTGCATGGTTGCTCCGTATTTTTTGCCGTAAATGGGGAATCCTCTTACCGAATGAATCCACAAAACGGAGGTCCCCATGCAAAACACCCCGCCCGTCTACCCCGCTCTGACCGACAACTACCTCGACAACGTCGCCCTACTTGACCGAATCCTCCGCGTGGAGGAGAGCTTCGACCTCATCAAAAAGCCCCTGAAGGTGGGGAAGGACGAGATGACCCTCTACTACATCGATGGCTTCATCAAGGATACCGTCATGATGAAGCTCATGATGTCCTTCTTGACGTTGCAGGACTTGACTGCCTCCACCGAGGAGCGGGGCGGGGTGGGGACCCTGGCCGAGACCGCTGTGGGCAAGCCCCATCTGCTCCCCGCCCTGCGGTTCTGCGCTCGCGCTCTGCCCTACGTGGAGACCGACGTCACCGATTCCACCGACACGGCGGTGCAGATGGTGCTCTCGGGGGCGGCGGTCATGGTGGGGTCCCCCTTTGGAAGGGCCGCGGTGGTCATCGACGCCCGGAGCTACCCCGCCAGGGACACCACCGAGCCCGAGGGGGACAAGGTCATGCGGGGCGCGCGGGACGGCTTCGTGGAGACCCTGATCTTCAATACCGCTCTGATCCGTCGCCGTGTGCGGGATCCCGCTCTGACCGTCAGTTATTTGTCGGTGGGGGCCTGCTCCAAGACCGATATCGCCGTATGTTATATGGAAGGAAAGGCCGACCGCGATCTGGTGGAGCGGGTGAAGTCCAAGCTGGCCGCCGTGAAGACCGACGCCCTGACCATGGGGCATGAGTCTCTGGCCGAGGTCCTGATCCGCAAGCGGTGGTACAATCCTTTCCCCAAGATCCGCTACACCGAGCGCCCCGACACGGCGGCGGCCCAGCTTATGGAGGGGAGCGTGCTGGTGATCTGCGACACCTCCCCCCAGGTCATGATCCTGCCCACCTCCATCTTCGACTTCATGCAGGAGACCAACGACTTCTATTTCCCGCCCCTGACAGGCACCTATATCCGCGTGGTGCGCCACGCCGTCTTCTGGCTGACCCTGTTTCTGACCCCCACCTGGTATCTGCTCATCATGCACCCCGAGTTCCTCCCCGAATGGCTGTCCTTCATCCTGCCCACCGAGACGGGGCGCATCCCTATTATCGCCCAGCTCCTGCTGGTGGAGTTCATGATCGACGGCCTGCGGATGGCCTCGCTGAACACGCCCAGTATGCTCTCTAACTCCCTGTCTGTGGTGGGGGGACTCATCCTGGGGGACTTCGCGGTGGAGATCGGCTGGCTCATCCCCGAGGTCATCCTCTACATGGCCTTCGTGGCCATCGCCAACTTCACCCAGCGGAGCTACGAGCTGGGCTACGCCTTCAAGTTCATGCGGATGGGGCTTCTGATCCTCACCGCCCTCGGGGGCTACTGGGGTTTCGGCGCGGGGCTTGTTGGAATCGTGATCTTGCTTGCAACTAACGTCACCGTCACAGGGAAGCGGCACTATCTGTACCCTCTCTTTCCCTTTGACGGGAAGGCCCTCAAGTCCCTGTTCTTCCGTGTGCGGAAGGATAAGGATTCCTGATTTCTTCAGTCGCGGTCCGCGCTCCTTTCCGTGAGAGATTTCACTCCGCGGGAGGGCGCGGGCTGCCTTTTTTCCCTCGGAAAGGGGTGGAAAGTGGGGCAAAACAGGCGTTTTGGAGGTCAAAAACCCAATTATGAACGAAAAAGGCGATTTTTTCGGTAAAAAAAGAAGGGCTTTTTGAGCGGTGGGGAAGCATTGTCGCCTTTTGACGGTTTTTGTCGGGGTTGTGGAGCGGGGGTGGAGAGGAAGGATTGAAAAATATGCTTTTTGAAATGTAAATAATATGTGAAGATTCTGCGAAGGCTCTTGACGGATTTTTGAATATAGTATATAATAGGGTCAAAGGTGGAGAGAAGTGGAGCAAAGTGGTGGAAAACGGCGCGAAATCTTCTCCTATCTGGCTCTGTAAACGCGACCATGGCTTGCCTTTGTCCAGGAAATTTCGTGAAAGGAGGAATCGCGGTATGCTGACCGGCGAATACAAGCACGCACTCGACCCAAAGAAGCGACTTTTCATCCCGGCTAAGCATCGGGAGGAATTGGGGCCTTCTTTTATCATCGTAAGAGATA
>JAGAIH010000460.1 GCA_017626655.1 Clostridia bacterium
GGGAAGGTGCCGACCAGCTCCTGCGGCGGGAGGCGGATGAGGGTGGATCGTGTCACCGCCTCTTCCGTCAGACCACAGACCTATAAACTGCAATTTGAGATCTTGAACATCCCATAAAAAATGCCGCCACCAGGCGGCATTTTTATTTCGAGAACGAATTACTTGTTCTCCTTGCTCTCCTTGGTGCTCTCGCACTGCTGGTTCGCGATGCCGCAGCTGGTCTTGCAAGCAGACTGGCAGGAAGTCTGGCACTCGCCGCAGCCACCCTTCTTTGCGCTCTCGCACAGGTTGCGGGTCTCAATGGTCTTGATATGCTTCATGATGGGATTACCTCCGTTAAAAATACTGTGTGTATTATAGCACAGATCGGTCCCTTTGTCAATATGTTTGACAAAAAAACTTACCGTCAAGAGTTTTGCCGCCCTACCTCAAAGGCCAGCACAGCGGCCGATGCCGCCGAGGACAGGGAACCTCTGAAATTCCCGTGATACCCGATCCGCACGTTGAGATCCGCCTCGGACAGCACCCCGCGGGAAATTCCTCGCTTCTCTCCGCCGATGACCAGCAGGAGAGGGAGGGTGAGATCCGCCTCGTACAGATCCACCGAATCCCGGATCTCAGCGCAGGCGGCGCGGTAGCCCTTCTCGTGGAACAGAGGGATCACCTCCGAAGGCTCGGCAACGAACATGGGCATCTTCTCCGACGTTCCCGCCGAGGAGCGGGCCACCAAACCCGCCACACCCATCCAGTTGCGGGGCGGCAGGATCACACCGTCCGCCCCTGCGGCGTAGAGGGAGCGCACCGTGTAGCCGAAGTTGTAGGGGTCCTCGATTCCCTCCAGCAGGACGTAGAATCCCCCCTCCTTGATCTTGTCCATGGACTCGGACAGAAGGGGCAGGGTACGGTCGGAGCAGACAGCCACGATCCCGCCGTGGGTCTTGCCCGAGGTCAGGTTGTCCAGATCATCGGGATGAACGGGCTGGACCGTAAAGCCCAGCTCGGCGGCGCGGCGGTTGAGAAAACTGATCTCCCTCGCCTTCTTGTCCATGCGGGTCTTGTCCACAAAGACGGTCAGCACGCGGCGGTCGTTGAAATCGCGGACGGATTCGTCCAGTACCGCCGAAATGGCGGTCATACCCTCGAACAGATCGGGGGTCTCGGGGGTGGTATTCTCGTAGGGCATGATGAAATTCCTTTCCATAACAAGGTTTTTACGGATAATTCCGCACCTCACCGCATAGAGTGTTCCAGAGAACACGTGATGGGTAAGGGGGAATCCAATATGATGTACATAGCGGCAGACAAGGAGCGGTGCGTGATCCTGGGGACCTACATCGTGGAGAACCGCGCCACGGTTCGCCAGGCCGCCGCCCGCTACGGGATCAGTAAAAGCACCGTCCACAAAGACGTGACCGAGGGCCTGCTCCGGGTCAACCGCGCCCTGTACGACGAGGTCGCCAAGGTGCTGGAGCAGAACAAAAGCGAGCGCCACCTGCGGGGCGGGGAAGCAACCAGAAGGAGGCACCTCTCAAAGGGCGGGAAAAAATAGGAATCGGGGGTGCGGGAGCATCCCTTTCCTATTATTGTAGCACATTTTGGGGAAATCGTCAAGATGAAAAGGAAAATTGGGGTTTATCGAACTGTTTGACGGAACAGATCAGTATGTTTTTGGGTGACCCTCATCCACCGCTATCGCGGTCCCCCTTCCCCCAAGGGGAAGGTCAATGAGTCAGCCGTTTCCTTGGCTGATACCCAAAAACATACTGATACCAATAGCTTTTCAGGGATAACGACAAGCACGAGCCGAATACCTTCCCCTCGGGGGAAGGGGGACCGCGTAGCGGTGGATGAGGGTCACCCTACCCAATTCCACTCTGTTCCGTCAGACCGATAAACCCAAATTTGAA
>JAGAIH010000461.1 GCA_017626655.1 Clostridia bacterium
ATATATCACCGACGCCCTGGCCGCCCTGGAAAAGAAAGCCGCCGACAATACCGACGAGATCGACGCCCTGAACCGCCGTATTGAACGGCTCACCGAGCTGATCGACTCCGCCGCCGCCGATATCCGCGACCGAGAGGAGCAGCTGGTGGAGCTGCGGGTCAGTATCTCTGTCCTGGAGACCACGAGAGACTCCGACAGCGACCGCAACAGCGGAATCCTGTCCGAGATCGAGGAGTATGAGACTATTTCCCGCGCCCTGCAAAAGGAGGTGGACGACCACCAGCGGGTGGTGGACAAGTACAACGAAAAGCTGAACGCCATCATTACCGAGATCACCGCCGCCGAGCAGAGCCTGACCTGCCTCAACGAGGAGTACGGCGACCTTCACGAGCGCCACAATTCCGCCCTCCTCCGCCGTGATTCGGTGACCCAGCGCATCACCACCTACCGCGCCATGGAGGCCCAGTTCGAGGGCTACGCCGACGCCGTCAAGTTCGTCATGAAGGCCTACCGCGAGGGACGAATCGCCGCATACGGCGGCGCTCCCTGCGGTGAGATCTACGGCCCTCTGTCCCAGCTCATTTCGGTGGAGCAGGACTACATCACCGCCGTGGAGACCGCCCTGGGGGCGAGCCTCCAGAACATCGTGGTGGAGGACGAGGAGACCGCCAAGGCCGCCATCTACGCCCTCAAGCGGGCGAACGCGGGCCGCACCACCTTCTACCCCCTCACCTCCATGCGTCCCTCTGCCGAGACCGACGACATGAAGCGGGCATTGGGCTTTAGCGGCTTTGTGGCCGTGGCCGATACTCTGGTGTCCTGCGATGACCGCTACCGCACCGTGCTGTCCTCCCTCCTGGGACGGACCCTGGTGTTCGACAACATTGATCACGCCACGGCTATGGCCAAGGCGCTGAAGTACCGTGTCCGCGTGGTGACCCTGGACGGTCAGCAGATCAACGTGGGCGGCTCCTTTACGGGCGGCTCCACGGGACGCAAGAACAGCTCCCTGACCCGCGCCGCCGAGATCAAGCGCATGGAGGAGGATCTGACCTCCCTGGAGGAGACCGTCAGAAGCTCTGAGTCCGCCCTGACCGCTCTGCGCGAGCAGATCAAGCGCACCGACAGCGACAAGTCCGCCCTGGAGGACAAGCGAGACCTGACCCGCGCCGTCATGGCGGGGGAGGTGGACAAGCTCAGCCGCTCCCGCGCCAACCTGGACGCCAACGAGGCCCTGCTGACCCGTGTCCGTGAGGACTCCGAGGCCATTCTCCGTCAGAACGAGGAGAATGAGACCGCCATGGTCTCCCTCCGCGCCGAGGAGACGGGCCTGGAGCAGGCCGTCACCGAGCTGCGTACCCTCCGCGAGGAGAAGGCTGCCGAGCGCGGGGACTGCGAGGACCGCGTGGATCAGCTGGAAGCCGAGCAGACCCGCCTGCTCATTGAGATCTCCGCCGCCCGCAAGGACGTGGAGACCCGCGAGACTCTGGCCGCCATCTGCGAGGAGCGCATGGCCGCTACGGGGAACGATATCCGGATCAGTGACGACCGCGTGGAGGCCTACCGCCAAAAGCTGGCTGAGGCTACCGAATCCCAGGCCGAGAACCGCCGCCTGTACGCCGAGGGCGAGGCGACTATGGCTTCCCTGGTCTCCGACCGCGCCCGCGCCGACGAGAACTCCGCCGCCTACGAGCAGAAGCTGAACACCATCAACACCCGCCTGCGGGAGGAGATGGACCGCAAGGAGAACCTCTTCCGGGAGTTCACCACCGCCGACAGCAAGCTCACGGGATTGCAGGCCGAGATGGACAAGCTTTCGGGTAAGCTCTGGGAGGACTACGAGCTGTCCCGCGCCGACGCCGTCGCCCTGGGCTATCCCCCCGTGACCCCCGAGAACCGCCGCGAGGTGGTGGCTACTCAGACCGAGTGCCGCAACAAGCTCCGCTTCATCGGCCATTTCGATCCCGATGCCGTGGAGAAATACAACGAAACCAAGAACCGCTACGATACCATGAGCGCCCAGCTCACCGATCTGGAGAAGTCACAGAGGGAGCTGATGGGCATCATCGGCCGGCTGGAGGGGGAGATGAAGACCGCCTTCGTGGATGCCTTCAACAAGATCAACGAGAACTTCGCGGTGACCTTCTCCGAGCTGTTCGGAGGCGGCTCCGCCGAGATCACCCTGAGCGATCCCGACAATGTCCTGGAGAGCGGCATCGAGATCAAGGCCGCCCCTCCCGGAAAGATCATCAAGAGCCTCATGCAGCTTTCGGGCGGCGAGCAGGCCTTCATCGGCGTTGCCCTGTTCTTCGCCATTCTGAAGGTCAACCCCACCCCCTTCTGCATCCTGGACGAGATCGAGGCCGCCCTGGACGAGGTCAACGTGGAACGCCTCGCCCAATACATCAAGCGCTACTCCGACGAGACCCAGTT
Source organism: Clostridia bacterium (assembly GCA_017626655.1). Next base: position 2,434 of record JAGAIH010000461.1, read on the forward strand.
CATCATGATCACCCACCGCCGCGGTACCATGGCCGCCGCCACCCGTCTGTACGGCGTGACCATGCCCGAGCGAGGCATCTCCAAGGTGCTGACTCTGGACGTAGCCGATATTGCCAAGAATAAGGAGAACGATTGGAATGGCCTTTTTAGCTAAGTTATTCGGAAAGAAAAAGAACAACGCCCCTGCCGAGGAGGTCCTCGCCGAGGAGGAGGGCCTGACCCCGGAGGAGGAAGCCGCCGCGGAAGCCGCCGAGGCCGCCCTTTTGAGCGGTGAGGAGCTGACCGAAGCCGAGATCCCCGAGGAGGAGATCCCCGAGGAGACTGTTGCAGAGGAGGCACCCGCAGAGGAGACCCCCGTTGAAGTCCCCGTAGAGGAGCCTGCGGTCGAGGAAACCGCCGAAGAGACCCCCGCAGAGGAGCCTGTATCCGAGGAAATCCCCGCCGAGACCCCCGCCGAGGAGGAGATCGAGGAGACCGCCACCAAGCAGTCCTTCTGGGGCCGCCTCAAGTCGGGTCTGACCAAGACCCGCAACGCCATCTTCGCCCCCGTGGACAACCTTCTGAAGGCCTTCACCAAGGTGGACGAGGATCTTCTGGAGGAGCTGGAGGAGATCCTGATCTCGGCCGACGTGGGCTTTACCGCCACCGAGGAGATCATGGACGAGCTCCGCGAGCGCATCAAGGACGGCCGTCTCAAGGAGAAGGACCAGGTCATGACCGCCCTGCGCGAGATCATGACCGATATGATCGGCGAGTCTCAGCCCCTGACCTTGACCACCACACCCAGCGTCCTGCTGGTCATCGGTGTCAACGGCGCGGGCAAGACCACCTCCATCGGTAAGATCTCCAAGCGCCTCCGCCTCCAGGGCAAGAAGGTGGTGGTGGCCGCCGCCGATACCTTCCGCGCCGCCGCCATCGACCAGCTGGCCGTGTGGTGTGAGCGGGCCAAGGTGGACATGGTGCGCCAGAACGAGGGCAGTGATCCCGCCGCCGTGGTCTTCGATGCCATCGCCGCCGCCAAAAAGAAGCAGGCCGACGTCCTCATCATCGACACCGCAGGCCGCCTCCAGAACAAGAAGAACCTCATGAACGAGCTGGCCAAGATCGACCGCGTCATCGACCGCGAGCTGCCCGGCGCCTGCCGCGAGACCCTTTTGGTGCTGGACGCTACCACGGGCCAGAACGCCGTGTCCCAGGCCAAGGAGTTCAGCCAGGCCGCCAGGATCACGGGCATCACCCTGAACAAGCTGGACGGCACCGCCAAGGGCGGTATCATCATCTCCATCAAGCGGGAGCTGGGCATCCCCGTCAAGTTCATCGGCGTTGGTGAGAAGATCGACGATATGCAGGAATTTGACGCCGAGGATTTCGTCTCGGCTCTGTTTGGAGAGTAAGCCATGGAACTCATTCTTGCTTCACGAAATCAAAAGAAGATCCGCGAGGTGGAGGCCATCCTGGCGAACCAATTCCCGGGCGTCCGCATCCTCTCCCTGGATGACGTGGGCTATATCGGTGACATCGAGGAGAACGGTGAGACCTACGAGGAGAACGCCCTCACCAAGGCCCGCACCGCCGTGGAGGCAGGGAACCATCAATACCCCGCCATCGCCGACGACTCCGGCCTGTCGGTGGACGCCCTGAACGGCGCCCCCGGCGTCTACTCCGCCCGCTACGCGGGAGGTCACGGCGACGATGCCGCCAACAACGCCCTCCTGCTGAAGAATTTGGCAGATACCCCCGCCGAGGAGCGCACCGCCCGCTTCGTGTGCTGTATCGCCCTGGTCTACCCCGACGGCCGTGAGATCACGGTGCGCGGTGAGACCGAAGGTCTCATCATCGACGAGGCCCGCGGCGAGGGCGGCTTCGGCTACGATCCCTACTTCTACTACGTTCCCTTCGGAAAGACCTTCTCGGAGCTGTCCGCCGAGGAAAAGAACGCCATCAGCCACCGCGGCAAGGCCATTGCCAAGCTGGCGGAGCAGCTGAAAAACAACTGATACGCAAAGATAATTGGAGATAACATGAACAACGAAAGAATCTACCCCCCCGCTCCCGTCATCACCTCGAGCCAGCGCGCCAAGCTCCGCTCCCTGGCCTCCACCATGTCCCCCGTGACCCAGATCGGTAAGGGCGGTGTCACCGAGAACTTCCTGACGGGCATCGACGACGCCCTGGAGGCCCGCGAGCTCATCAAGATCTCGGTGCTGGAGACCTCCGAGTATACCCCCCGCGAGGCCGCCGAGGGCATTGCCGATGCCCTGAACGCCACCGTGGTCGGCGTCATCGGCCGCAAGATCATCCTCTACCGCCGCTCCCTCAACGGGAAGCGCCACATCGAGCTGTAATGCGGGTCGGTATTTACGGCGGGACCTTTTCCCCCGTCCACAACGGCCACGTGGCCGCCGCCAAGGCCTTTATGGAGCAGATGTGGCTGGATATCCTCTACGTCATCCCCACGGGTGTCACCCCCCACAAGGATATGAGGGGGGATGCCACCGCCGCCGACCGCCTGGAGATGTGCCGTCTGGCCTTTGAGGGCGTGGAGGGGGTCATCGTCAGCGACCTGGAGATGAGACGGGAAGGGAAGAGCTACACCGTGGACACCCTCCGCGAGCTGTACGATCCCGACGGCCGCCTGTTCCTCCTCATGGGCACCGATATGCTCCTGACCCTGGACAAGTGGCGTGAGCCCGAGGAGATCTTCCGCCTTTGCTACCCCGTCTACATCCGCCGCGAGGAGGACGACGGGCTGGACGCCGCCATCGTGGAAAAGATCAAGTCCTACCAAGAGAAATACGGAAAGGTGGTGCGCCGCATCATGGCTCCCGCCATCCAGATCTCCTCCACCGACGTCCGCGCCGCCGTGGCCGACGGTTTCCCCATTGAGGGCGCCGTTCCCCCCGCCGTCGCCGCCTACATCCGCGACCGCAACCTGTACCGCAACGCCTGAAACGGGGTAAATACCCCGAGAATAGGATATACTATGAACCAAGCTATCACCTTCGGAGAAGCCGACCTTACCGCCCTGCGGGAGACCGTCCGAGAGCAGATGTCCCCCAAGCGCTTCCACCATACCGCCGCCGTGGAGGATATGGTGATCCGCCTGGCCACCCTCTACTGCCCCGAGGAGATCCCCGCTCTCCGCGCCGCCGCCCTCCTCCACGATATCACCAAGGAGTACGATATCCCCACCCAGATGGGATTGCTTATGGAAGCGGGTGAGCCTGTCACCCCGGGGGATGTTTTCTCCCACAAGACCTTCCACGCCCGTACCGCCGCTCGGCTCATCCCCGACAACTACCCCGCCTTCAACTGCGAGACGGTGGTCTCGGCGGTGCGCTGGCACACCACGGGCCGCGAGGGCATGACCCTCACCGAGCAGCTTCTCTACCTGGCGGACTACATCGACGAGTCCCGCCTGTTCCCCGACTGCGTCCGTCTCCGTTCCTTCTTCTGGAGCGCCAACCCCGAGCGAATGAACCCCGACGAGCGCCGTATCCACCTCCGCCGCACTCTCATCATGTCCTTTGACATGACCATGCGAGCCCTTCTTTCCGAGGGAGCCGTCATCTCCCCCGACACCGCCCTGGCCCGCAATGAGCTGGTCCTGGAAGAGCTGACCGAGTGCGGACAATGATCCGAGAAAGGAAGTACCATCATGACTGAATTCAAGAACCGCATCGTCTCCGAGCTGGAGACACCCGACGCAACCCCCGCTACCCTGGTGGGCGCTACCCCCGAGGAGCTGGCCGAGGCCATCGCCCTGTTTTTGGACAACAAGCGGGGCCGTGAGATCAAGATCATCAATATGAACGGCAAGACCGACATCTGCGACTACATGGTGCTGGCTACCGGTACCTCCAACACCCACGTCCAGACCCTGGGCGGCGAAGTGGAGTATGAGATGTCCCGCCGCGGCATCGAGCCCCTGCACACCGAGGGCCGTGACGGAAACACCTGGATGGTGCTTGACTATGCCCACATCATGGTCCACATCTTCACCCGTGACACCCGCGAGTTCTACAACCTGGACAAGCTCTACGGAGATCTGTGATCCATTGGCGGTTCCCCTGCCCTCGCCAAGCGCGAGCCGCGGGAGACCGCCTTTCCTTGTAAAAATACACAGATCATTCATTTTTTGTATGGAATTGGAAACTTTTTTGCAAAAAACTCTTTACAATTCCGCCTTGGTATGATATAATAACAGATGTGAAAAAATGTAGCTCCACGATAGGTTTCGTGGAATCGTCATACAATCTTCACACGGCTACCCCATTGATATAGTATGATAGAATCGCAACCGTATAAGTGCGTCATAAAAAGGAGGAATACCACCTATGATGGATACCAAAATTCTCGTAGTTGACGACGACCCCAATATCAGCGACCTCTTGAAAATATACTTTGAGAACGAGGGCTATGAGGTCAAGACCGTAGCCGACGGCGCCGAGGGCATCAGCTATTTCAAGATGTACGAGCCCGACCTGGTGCTTCTGGATATCATGCTTCCCAAGAAGGACGGCTGGCAGGTCTGCCGCGAGATCCGTGAGATTTCCTCCAAGCCCATCATCATGGTCACCGCCAAGGGCGAGGTCTTCGACAAGGTCCTGGGCCTGGAGCTGGGCGCCGACGATTTCGTGGTCAAGCCCTTCGACATGAAGGAGCTGTCCGCCCGCGTCAAGGCCGTCCTGCGCCGTTACCAGGCGCACACCAGCCAGAACGACGACGAGGTCATCCGCTTCGATAATATCGAGATCAGCAAGCTGAAGTACGAGCTGAAGCTCAAGGGACGGTCCATCGACATTCCGCCCAAGGAGCTGGAGCTGCTCTACTTTTTGGCCTCCAACTACAACCGCGTCTTCACCCGCGACGCCCTGCTGGATAAGGTTTGGGGCTTCGACTACCTGGGTGACTCCCGCACCGTGGACGTCCACGTCAAGCGCCTGCGCGAGAAGCTGGAGGGCGTTTCCGACAAGTGGACCCTCAAGACCGTCTGGGGCGTGGGTTACAAGTTCGAGCTTCTGAGCTGATTCAATCTTACATCCGAAACGATACCCTCGGAGGAAACCCCTCCGAGGGGCGTCCGTTGAGGTAAATCCCAACGGACAGAAAGGAATGACCGTAAGCCGACTATGTTGAAAAGCGTATTCGCCAAATACGTCATCACCTTCGTCGTGCTGCTGCTGGTGAGCTTCATGCTGCTCCTCTTCATCGTGGACAGCGTGGTCACCAATTACTCTCTCCGAGCGGGGAGGCGCGATATGCGGGGCGTGGCCGCCTCCTGCGCCGATAACCTGGGGGAGATGTACGCTACGAGCGGCGCGGCGGATTTCAGTGACTTTATCCAAACGGGGACCGCGACGGAGCCTCAGGGGAGCGGCTACATCCAGCGCCTCCTGGACGCCATTATGACCAATTTTGAAGATATGACCGTCTACGTCACCGATGCAAGCGGTGGCTTTATTTTCTCTACGGGCAAATCCGCCGATACGGCTCCCTCCGTGGGGACGCCCCTCCTGTCCCCCGATGACCTGGATGCTCTGCATGGCGATGATACGGCTCCCACCACGGGCGCCTCCCCCACCGCCTACACCGAGACTCAGGCCGAGACCGAAACGGGCGGCGCTTTTCTGTGGCGTCATCCCCTCCTGACCGACGACCGAAGCTACGCCTACCTCCTCCCCGTGACGACCGAGGGGGAAACCTGCGTGGGCTACGTTCTGGTGGTCTCCACCGCCGAAACCTGGAATACCTTGATGAATACCACCATCCGCTCTGTGACGGTGGCCGCCCTCTGGATCTTTCTGGCCGCCCTCATCGCCATCTACTTCATCACCGAGCGTACCGTGGCTCCTCTGCGGGACATGAGCCGCGCCGCCAAGAGGATGATGGTGGGGCAGTACGACGTTCGTGTCCGCGTTCACGGCAAGGACGAGGTCGCCCAGTTGGCGGTGGCCTTCAACCAGATGGCCGAGTCCCTGGAGAACCTGGAGCGGATGCGGAACTCCTTCGTGGCCAGCGTCTCCCACGATCTCCGCACCCCCATGACCACCATCTCGGGCTTCGTGGATGGCATTCTGGACGGGGTCATTCCCCCCGATAGGCAGGAGCATTACCTCAAGGTGGTCTCGGGCGAGGTCCGCCGCCTCTCCCGCCTGGTCACCGCCCTCCTGGACGTCTCCCGCCTCCAGGCCGGGGACCGCAAGTTCGATATGAAGCCCTTCGATATCTGCGAGATGGGGCGGGAGATCCTGATCTCCTTCGAGCAGAAGATCGACGGCAAGAGGCTGGACGTGGAGTTTCTGTGTGACGAGGACAATATGTACGTTCTGGCTGACCGCGACGCCATCCACCAGATCCTTTACAACATCTGCGACAACGCCGTAAAGTTTGCCTCCGAGGGAGGCAAGCTCCGCATGAGCCTGACCTGGTCTGCCCCCGAGATGAATCTGAACCGCCACCGCAAGGCCGTGGTACAGGTCTTCAACGAAGGCCAGGGCATTCCCCCCGAGGATATCCCCTTCGTCTTCGAACGCTTCTACAAGAGCGACAAGAGCCGCGGCCTGGATAAGACCGGGGTCGGCCTGGGGATGTTCATCTCCAAAACCATCATCGAGGCCCACGGCGAGACCATTTCGGTCGAGAGCGACTACGGCCGCAATTGTACCTTCACCTTTACCCTGGCGCGCACCGAGCCACCAGCCCAGAAGAGCCGCGCCATCCATACCCAAGGAGGAAATCCATGAGCGATTTCGAGAACAACAACCTGAC
>JAGAIH010000462.1 GCA_017626655.1 Clostridia bacterium
AAGGGGGACCGCGTAGCGGTGGATGAGGGTCACCCTACCCAATTCCACTCTGTTCCGTCAGACCGATAAACCCAAATTTGAATCCCCCTCCCGATTTTACATTTTGCATTTCTCACGAAAGGAGCCCGCCATGATCCCCACCTCAAAGGCCCAAAGGATCCTCCCCACCCTTACCCTCCTCCTCTCCATCACCCCCACCGTCCTCATGCTCATCCTGGTAGCCCTCAGCGCGAAGGGCAATTGGGTCTTCCTGATCCTGGGGGGCATCACCTATCTCGTCTCCGAATTCCTGTGCGGGATCGCTTCCCTGACCCTGGGCATCCTCTGCATCCGCAGAAGATGGGGCCGTGGCCGCGCCATCGCCGCCGTGATCCTGTCCTCCTTGGGGCTGTTCATCGCCTTTGAGCTGATCTGGGCGTTCCTGATACGGGGACTGCTTTGATCCGACCCATCCCCACTCACAATAAAAGATCCCCCGCCACGAACCGTGACGGGGGAGGTTTTTTATGTGGGATCCTCTTACTTCTGCACGAAGGTATAGCTGCCCGCATCCAGCTCCATAACCAGAGCCTTACCGCAAGGACAGACCGTGCCGTCGGCGAACTTCTTCTCCACGCCGTTGACGGTGTAGGTCTCGGCGTCGGTCAGAATGGGCAGGTACAGCGTGGTAGCCACGGGAACGGTGCACTCGTAGACGAAGCCGTTGGTGGTATCCCAGTTGGAGATAATCAGACCGTTGACAGACTCGAAGGAGGTCTTGGCCCACTTGATCAGCTCCTGGCCCTCGGGGATCTCCTCGGGGGTACGGGTGTCGGGCTTGGGCTGGAGGATGGGATGGGCGAAGCCGGGAGCCTCCTCGGTGGTCTCGATGCCCGCCACGTGGCGGTACATCCACTCCTGGATGGCGCCGTAGGCGTAGTGGTTGAAGGAGTTCATTCCCACGTTACCGAAGCCCGTAGCCTTGGTGTAGGAGTTCCAGCGCTCCCAGATGGTGGTCGCACCCTGGTAGATGCTGTACAGCCAAGAGGGATTCTCGGTCTGGAGGAGCAGGGAGTAGGCCAGATTATTCTCGCCGAACTCGGCCAGGACCTCATTGAGGATGCAGGTGCCCACGAAGCCCGTCGAGAGCTTGTAGCCGTTGTCGATGATCTTCTGCTTCAGAGCGGCCACGGCGGCGGGACGCTTGTCCTCGTCCAGCAGACCGATCCGCAGAGCCAGCAGATAGCCGCACTGGGTGCGGTTCTCGGGGTTCAGCTCGCCGTTTGCGTCGCAGTACAGGGTGCGGAAGTGATCCCGGACCTTGGCATAGGTAGCCTTGTAATGCTCGGCGCGGTCTGCCTTTCCGACGGCCCTCGACATGGCCTCCATGTACATACAATCCAGGGCGTAGTAGGCCACGCAGATCAGGCGGGCGTCGGTGCCCTCGTAGGCCAGCCAGTCGCCGTAGTGAGGATTGGGGGCATTCATGTTAGAGGCCTCCAGCCAGCCCATATACTTCTCCATGGACTCGTAATGCTCGCGGATAATGGTCACGTCACCGTACATCTTCCACATGGTGTAGGGGACGATGATGCCCGCGTCACTCCAGGCCGCGCCGCCGAAGCCCACCACGCGGACGGTGGGGATGACGTCGGGATACACGCCCGCCTCGTTCTGAGAGTCACGGGCATCCTGGAGCCACTTGTGGAAGAAGCCGTCCACCATGGCGTTGTAGGCGGCGGTACCGCAGAAGGCCTGGGTGTCGCCCGTCCAGCCCAGTCGCTCGTCGCGCTGCGGGCAGTCGGTGGGGACAGACAGGTAATTGCCGCGCTGACCCCAGATGATGTTGGAGATCAGCTGGTTGACCACGGGGTGGGAGGTCTCCATCTTACCCGTCTCATGGGTGGCGGAGCCGATGACGGGGCAGACCACATCGGTAAACTCCACGTCCTCGGTGGCGGTGATCTCCAGATAGCGGAAGCCGAAGAAGGTGAAGGTGGGGCAGTAGGACTCCCCTGCCTCGTCGCCCTTCAAAATGTAGTAGGCCTTGGCCTTGGCGGAGCGGTAGTTGATGGTGTAGATAGAGCCCTCGGGATTGTCGTTGCCGCGGGACTCCAGACCCGAGTCGTTGAGCATCTCGCCCACGCGGATCTGCACCGAGGTGCCCTTGGCGCCCTTGACGGTGAAGGTAGGCCAGCCAACCATGTTCTGACCCAGGTCGATCACGGCGGACTCGCCCTTGGCCAGCTTGAAGTGATCCTCACCCTTGGACTCACGCACCACATGGATCTTACCGTAATCCGAGCCGTTGTCCTCGGTACCGTTGTAGATCACAATGGTCTCGGGCTTGCGGGCCAGACCCTCGCGCACCATGATGGTGGGGCCGATGTGAGGGGTCACGAAGATATCGTAGCTCTCGGTGGTCACAGCGTCCCAAGCCACGCAGTTACAGCCCTTGGACAGTCCCTTCAGGGTGGGCAGATTGGCATCGTACAGCTCGCCGTCCCAGATGTCGGAGGCGCGGATGGCGCTGCCCCAGGCGGCCTGCCAGGATTCGTCGGTGTAGAGGACCTTCTGACCCGCGCCGTCCACCAGATGGATGGCGGCCAGCAGGGAGATGTGGGTCTCGCCGTAGGTACCCAGAGAGATACGGCCGTTCCACCAGCCTGGGGCCACGGCGATCAGGAGGGTATTCTCCCCCTCGGTGAGGTAGGGAGCCAGATCGTAGGAGTAGTACAGCACCCGCTCGCGGTAGTCGGTCCAGCCGGGCTTCATCTCGTCGAAGACCTCGACGCCGTTCTCGTCCAAGCGGCCCACGCGGCGGCCGTTGACCCAGATATCGAACACGCCCAGAGCGGTGGCGTCCACACGGGCGGCCTTCAGGCCCTCCACGGCAAACTGCTTGCGGAACAGGGCGATACCGCCCACGTCAGCGATGGGGGCGAACTGGTCGGAGCGTCCCAGGGCGTTCTCCCAGGGGTTCTTCTTCTCGGCATTCACAGGGGTGGGGTTTGCGTAGGTGATCCACTTACCAAGACCACCGGTCATGTAATCCTTGCTCATCGTATCAGATTCCTTTCAGAAAGTACCGATCCCCAAAGGGTCGGCAGAGGGGCAGGCAGGGCCCGCCTTCGGGAATAGTATACCATATCTTTCCATAATATGCAAGGTCTTTTGTGAGAAAAATACCAAAAAATCCAAAAAGCCCCTGTCCCACGGCTTCCCGCGGAGCAAGGGCTGATTGTGGGTCACTGACCGAGTCTCTCATACTCCCGCGTCACGGCGTGGATCACCCACTCTCCCCGCATTTCCAGGCGGAGAACCGAACCGTCACAGGGGCGGGGATGGACGGGGATCCTCAAAAGCCGATCCTCCATGCCCCCCGCGAATTCCCCGAGCAGGACCTCCTCGGGATCCTCACCGTAGCGGACGCGGACCCGAAGACTCCCCCCCGCGGAGCCCGTGGCGCGGATGCAGACCCCCATCAGTCGGTAGCCGTCGGGCTCCCCGAAGTGGTCGGGGATAAAGGTGACCGAGGAGGTCACGATGCCCTTGACCATCTCCTCGCTGAAGGAGCAGGCGGGCTTTCGACCGTCCGAGGAGGTCTTCCAGATCCTTCCCTCTCCGTCCTGGAAAAAGACGAACCCATCCTTGCGGGCCGCGTGAGCCACCGCCAGATCATCCTCGGGGTACCACTCCCCCCTGTCGGGGAGGAACAGACTTGTCCGCGCCCCGTCTCCCGCCGCGACCGACAGGTAGTAAGCCTCGCCGTCGCTTCCGCCGCAGGCGGCGGTCACCGTCTCCCCGCCCCAGTCCGAGACCCGCTCGGCCTCCTGGCCGCGGTAGCGGTACACCCCGCCGTGGGAGGCATAGTAGAGAGCGCCGCCCACCTCGCACAGGCTCTTCGCCAGGGGCTTGGGCAGGCCCACCCCGCCGTTGTCGTGGAGCGTGAGGCTGTCCGAGCGGCTACCCAGTAGCTTGCAGATCCGATCCTCCTTAAAGAACACCACGTACCCCTGCCAGGGCGCCAGGGCGGTGAAGTCTCCCTCGCTCTCGCTCTTCAGGATCACGGGATGATACCCCTCGCCGTCGGAATAGCTGTAGAAATCCGTGGCGCTGCCCGCCGCGCTGACGTAGGCCTCCCGCCCGATGATGCCGTAGACCCGATCCCCGCAGACGCAGACCGACTCCAGCGCCGGCACCTCCCGACGGAAGCGCACGGTGCTGGTATAGGTGGTGTCGAAATACGCCGCCAGAGTGGCCACCTGTCCCCAAAGCTTAACGATGTGGAAATAGCCCGAGGGGGCGGGGGTCACGTCGTCCTCGTTGATGATACGCAGGCAGTCCCCCGCCTCAAAGCCCAGCCGCTCCCAGTTTTGCCCCTGGGGCAGGGTCACGGTGTTCCCCTCGATCACCGCATTCTCTACGGTCCCCACGTCCAGATCCAGCGGGGTAGGCATGCCCAGCCCGCTGTCCATGCGGAGCTTGTCGGGATAGATGTAGAGCCGACCGCCGAAGACGGCAAAGCTCTTGGGGGTGTCGCTGACCGTACCCAGCCGATGCAGATTCAAGCCGTCGGCGGTGGAGTACAGCTCGGTTCCCCGGACGAACACCAGACAGCCGTCGAACCACACCATGCCGTTGGGGTTGCCAATTCCCTGTCCGCGGTGGAACAGCCCGCGGGGAAGCCGACTCGCCGGGCAAGGAGCGCGGCGGGGAGAAAGATTTTCCCCCTTGGCGATGAGATCACCGCCACCGAAGGGCGTGGAGCAGCCGCCGAACGCGGTTACCCGCTCCGCCTCCTTTCGGGTGGAACGGCTCAGCCGCTGGGGCAGATAATCGTCAAAGGTGCCGTCGCCGTATCGCTTGTTCATACGCTTCCCTCCTCTCGGCTCGGCTCATAGGGAATCACCGATACCGCCTCGCCGGGGCGGTCCAGCTCTCCCAGAAGATGCTCCAGCTCCTCGGTCAACCGCCCCAGGTAGGCCTCCATGCGGGCAACCCGCTGTTCCATGCTTCCCGAGGCGGACGGCACAAACCGCCCGCATTTCAGAATCAGCTTCTCCATAAGCCACCTCCCAAAGCCGCGGCGGTGTCGGCCCGCTTCCACTCACGGTGATGATCCAGCAAAAAGAACCCGCCGCCCTCCGCCACCAAGGCCCCCGAGCCGGGGGCGTCACTCACGGGCAGCTCGGCCAGATCCGCCTCGGTGTCGCACAGGTACAGACGGCGGAAAACCGTCATGCCACGGCTGTCCCGCAAGGGGGTCTTGGCCTGCTCCAGTACCGAATACATGGTCACGCCCCCCTTCTCTTGAGATACTTACCGTAATCCCGATAGGCCGCGTTGAAGAGGGCGGCGGTATTCTCGTAGCGGGCCGCGTTGCCGCCTACGTAGTCCATCATGGCCATGAGGTACAGCCAGTAGATGCGGTCGAAGGGATGGGGGGCGGTCAGGGGCGTGTCAGCAGGGGTTTCGGTATCGAAATCCGCGCCGCCGTCGGGGGCCTCGTCCAGAAGCTCCACCCGCACCCGCCCCTCGGCCTCCCCCAGAAAGCGGAGCTTGACTGCGGGAGGCAGACTGTTGGGCATCACGGTATCCACGAAATTCATACAGGATTCAATGGTCATATAGTCTCCTTTCCAGTAACCCCTCCCATGATTCCACGGGAGGGGGACAGTATGGTCCGAGGGGGAGGATCAGCCCGCCGCCAGCTCAGCCTCACGGAAGCGGTTCTGCTCCGCCTCCAGGTACTCGGCGGTCTGCATATCCTGGATCTCGGACTGATCCAGCACCAGGGCGAACTTGCGCTTGATCTTCACCCATTCGCCCCGCTTGATGACGCAGTTGTGGCCGTTGACCGCCACGTAAACGTCATCCTTGTAGCGGTCGTTGTCACGGAACAGCTTCACCGCCACGTATTCGTTCAGATACGCCTCGGTGTCCTTGACCGACACGGGGGCGTTTGCTTTCGCGTTGCTCAGATGCAATCTCCTTTGCTTTTTGTAAAGTTTTAGGGGATTGTCAAGGACCCTTTTTCAAAAGGGTCCTTGACCGGGGGGATCCGAGCAAAGCTCGGGGGGCAGAGCCCCTCGTTCCCCGCTCCCTTAGTTCGCCCCGGACTCGAAGGTAGAGGC
>JAGAIH010000463.1 GCA_017626655.1 Clostridia bacterium
GTCCACCCGCTGGGGGGGCTTGGCGGGGCGGGGATCGTTTATGGGGTTATGGTGGACCCGGGGCGGGGCCTGGACGGGCGGGGTGTCGGGGCGATCGTGGGGGGTAGCGGGAGTATCCTCGTCACGGCGGTTGCCCTCATGGAGGCCGAAGCTGACGGCGATGGCGGTATTGACCTCGGCCATGACCTCCTCGTCCAGATGCCCCATCTTCTCCCGCAAGCGGCGTTTGTCCAGGGTGCGGATCTGCTCCAGCAGGATCACCGAGTCCTTGGAGAGGCCCACGCGGTCGGCGTAGACGTCGATGTGGGTGGGGAGCTTGGTCTTGCCCATGCGGGAGGTGATGGCGGCGGCGATGACGGTGGGGCTGTAGCGGTTGCCCACGTCGTTCTGGATGATGAGCACGGGGCGCAGTCCCCCCTGCTCCGAGCCCACCACGGGGCTGAGGTCGGCGTAGAATATGTCCCCCCGCCGCACGGTCTGGGCGGTCTGGGATTGGTTCTGTATGGTGGATGACATGGCGGTTCCTCCGAATATGGGTGACAGCTCTGTGGCTGTAATGGGTTTGTGTGGTTAGTGTTGCCCGTCCGCGGGGGAAATAAACAGGTTTTCCCATCTTGGGGGGTGGGAAAATTCACCGCGAAATTTCGCGGTGGATCCGACGGGCGCGCGGGGCTTCACTCACAGTATATGCGGAGGAGGGGGATTTTGTCGAACAGCAACCAATCATGTCGCATCACAACAAAAAAACGGGCACCCCCAAAAAGGATGCCCGTAATTTCGTTTACCACTTCTCATTGCGGTGATCAAAGAGGTAGGCGCGGGGGAGGATGTGTTCATTCTCGGAGGACTCCACCACGAGCCAGATCTTGTACACACCAAACTCCAGATACCCCGTAACACCATTCTTCTCAAAAACATACTTGCCGTCCGTCAGCGTGGCCGTAACGTCCTGCAGCTGTCCGGTGCTTTCCTTGTAGCCCTCCTCATTATACTCTGCCCAGTTGAAGGTGAAGGAAACGGTTTCGTCACCCACTTGGATCAGGTCCAGACTGCGTACGTCGCTAAGGCCCATGGGAGCCCACGGATCGTCCGTGGGAATATGGGTGGCGGAAGGTATCTCAAAGAGGGGCGTAAAGGTGATATCCGTGCAGTTGCGGACGCTTTCGCCTCCGCTGCCATAGCGAGAGGAATCCAGCTTGTCGTAGTCCTCCTTGAGAGTCCGGTACTCCTCCTCGGTGAGGCGGATCTGCTCGCCGTTTTCAAACTTGAAGTAGCCGTCGTTCTCGCTCATGAAAACCTCCTTGATGTGGAGGGTCTTGGTCAGCTTCCCGTCGGAGGTGAAGGTAAAGATCGCCCGCTCGCGGCCGAGGCCGTCAGTGGCCGTCTTGATGCTGTAGAAGTTTCCTTCTCCGTCCACGCTGCTCATTCCCCACTTTCTGGCGAAATCGGCGTATTCCTCCATGTAGACGACCTTGCCCTTCACCGTGGTGAAGATGCTGAAGATCCTGTAATCGTCGGTCATGAGGAGCAGCTCGTCCACTCCGTCTCCGTTGACGTCGGTCTCACAGTAGCCGTAGGCCTTCTCGCCACCCTCGAGTACCTCGGAGAAAGCACCGTTATCGGGGATGTACAGACGGGCCATGAGCATGAGGTAATTGTAGACGCGGAATTCCTCGTCGCTGTCGTAGGTGAAGCAAGCATCCAGCTTGCCCGTGGGCCATTTGGCGTTTACCTGGGGAAGGTAGGCCAGCATTTCCTTGAAGGTAGACTTCACGGCCTCGTAGGACGAGAAATCGGCGGGGGGAGGGGTCTCGTCTCCCTCGGCCAGCGGGAAGAACATACATGGGGTATTCAGCTTATCCTCATACAGATTGGCATCATCCCACAGGGCGTTGTAGACTTTCGTAAGGCTGTCATACCTCTCCTTGTCGATGGTCTGCTTCTCACCGTCTACCATCTCATAGTAGCCGGTGATGGGTCTCTTTCCATCCTTGATCTCATAGGTCACGCCGAAGGACGTGTCCTCGGTCAGGGCTGTTCCGGTCACGCGGGCGTAGGTGAGGGTGTTATCTCCCTGCTCCTCCTCGAGGGCTTCATGGATACGGATCAGCTCCCCCTTCGTGCTATAGTACCACATCACGTTCTCGTCAGCGTGGCCCAGAAGCACGGGGGTCTCCCCGTCCAGAGTAAAGATAGCCTTCAGGATAGGCGGGGAGGTCATAAGCAACAGTTCCAAGGTACCGTTGCCATCCATATCCCAGTAGGTGTAGGCCATGTCCTCGGGGAAATTGTTGATATTCACCGCGGTATAGACGGCCTCGGAAATGGCGGCCTCCCCCTCGTCCATGCCCGTGGTATCGGGAGCGGTCAGGGTCTCCCCGTTCTGCTTGGCGGTGAGGAGGGCGGTGTACTCGGCAATAATACCGTTGTAGGCGGTTTTCTGTTCCTCATAGGACAGCTTGGGGGTGCCGCATGAGGTGCAGGTAAGAAGGGCGGCGGCGCACAGCAGTACACCCACAAGGGCGGCGAGAATTCTTTTCATGGTTTGTTTCTCCTTATCATGGTAGGACAGTTTCGTTTTATAGTCTGTATCCATATTATATCATACGGTCATTTGATTGTCAATACTGTTTTTTGAATTTACACTTTATTCACAATAGCCGAAGTGCCTTAGAGACCGCCGTACTCTGATTTCCCTCAAGAGTTGCCGACACGGATCGGGCAAGAAGGCAAGAGCTGTCATGCATTAGCAATCCCCACCCCCAATTTGCGAACCATCCGCCCATTCACAATACGTTCACCGATTCTTAACAAAGAAATCAGCCGAAAAATTGCAAAAAGGGCTTGACAAATCGAGAGAAAAGTGGTACAGTATATGCGTGGTTAGCACTTAACGCGTTTGAGTGCTAAAGCCTACAAGAAAATCGCAGAAAGGCAGAGGAAAGCCCATGGACGAGATGCATCCCGAATTGAGCGAGCGGAAAAAGCTCATACTAAAGGCTATCGTGGACGCCCACATCGCCGACGGCGAGCCCGTGGGATCCAAGTATCTGATGGAAACCAAGCAGATCCCCTGCTCCTCTGCTACCATCCGCAACGAAATGGCCGAGCTGGAGGCTCTGGGTTACCTGGAGCAGCCTCACACCTCGGCGGGGCGA
>JAGAIH010000464.1 GCA_017626655.1 Clostridia bacterium
GGCCGCCGCTCCCGCCCCCGCCTCGGGCATCTGGGCCGATGGGGGAGACTTCGCCCTTCTGCGCCGTGAGGTGGCTCTCACCGCTGCCGACTACGCCGAGATCGACCGCGTGCTGGTCACCGCCGCCGCCGTGAATCCCGAGCCCGCCAGGCAGTACGCATACAACCTGTACGTCAACGGCACCGAGGTAGGCGTGGGCGCCTTCCGCCTGGGCAGGACACCCGACGGCTCCGCTGTGATCTACTCCCAGACCTATGATATCACCCCCCTCCTTCACGCGGGGGACAACTGTATCGCCGCCTCCTGCTATGCCTTGTCCGACAAGGGATTTTTCTGCGAGGTAACCGCTTATGACAAGGACGGCTCCCCCCGCATCCTCTGCTCCGCGGCCGAGGGCTGGACGGCGATGGATGCCAACGGCATTTACGGCAAGTCCAACTCCATCGGCACCCACTATTTCACCGCTCACGCCTGCAATATCCACGCCCCCTCCTTTCCCTTTGGTTTTGCCGAGGCGGGTCTTGACACGGGCCGCGAGCCGTGGCTTCCCGCCACCCAAGCAGGGCTTCTCATGGGCGGGCTGGACCTCCTCCCCGAGGAGACCGAGCCTGTGAGCCGCTACGCCACCCCCGCGGAGGCGGTGACGACCCTCCCCGACGGCTCCCTTCTGGTGGATCTGGGTCGGGAGATCATCGGCGGTCTGCGGATGGCGGTGGACTCCCCCTGCGAGGTCCCCATCACCCTGACCTACGGCGAACAGCTCACCCCCGAGGGCTTCCCCAAGTGCCCCATGAACACGGGCAACCGTTATATGGAGACCTGGGCCCTAAAGGAGGGTCCCCAGACCCTCGAGACCCTGTCCATGATGGCCTTCCGCTACGTCCGTATTGAGAACCTTCCCGTGACGATTACCGCCGACAACCTGTGGGGTCTGGAGCTTCGCAAGCCCTTCGACGAGACCGCCTCGACCCTCACCTCGGATGATCCTCTGCTGTGCGATCTCCACAGCCTCACCAAGCACACGGTGAAGGTCACCTCCCAGGATATCTACGTGGACTCCCAATCCCGCGAGCGGGGGGCGTATGAGGGTGACCTCCTGATCAACATGCTGGCGGCTTACGCCATGGAGGACAGCTTTGCCCCCGCGCGGCTGACCGTGGAGTATCTCCTGGGCCACCGCACCTGGCCCGCCGATTACCTCCTCATGATTATCTTCGCCGCCCGCGCCGACTACATGGCCACGGGGGACGCTTCCCTCCTGGCCGCGTGGTACGATACCCTGAAGGCCAACCTCTTCACCGCATATCTGGACGACACGGGGCTGATCCGCACCCCCGTGATCGGGATGTCCACCACCAACGCGGTGCTGGTGGATTGGCCTCCCTCGGAGCGGGACGGCTATGAGATGACGGTGCCCTACAACACCGTCTTCAACGCCCTGAACCTCCGCGCCTACGCCGACATGGCCGCCATCGCCGCCGTGTTGGGTATGAACGCCGACGCCCTGGGATTCAACCGCCGCGCCGAGGCTCTCCGTAAGGCCATGATCGAAAGGCTTTACGATCCCGTGGACGGTCTCTTCATGGACGGTCTCCGGGAGGACGGCATCCCCTCCGACCACGCCGCCCAGCACGCCACCGCCTTTTGCCTGGACTGCGGGGTCTACGACAGCCAAGAGATGGCCGACGCCATGGCGAAGGCTCTGGAGCGGGACGGTAAGATCTCCATGAGCGTGTACGGCGCCTTCTTTCTTCTGGAGGGACTCTACCGCACAGGCCACGGCGATATCGCCAACCGTCTCCTGCTGGACACTGACGCCTCCGAGGGCGCCCACACCTGGGCCTATATGCTCTACGGCCTGGGCGCCACGGTCACCACCGAGGCCTGGAACACCATCAACAAGCCCAACATGACCCTCTCCCACCCCTGGGGCGCCGCCCCCGCCCACATGATCGCCTCGGGCATCCTGGGCGTCACCCCCACGGCTCCCGCCTATGAGAGCTTCGACATCCGCGTCAGCCCCGATAGTATCGGGGAGGCGGCGGGGACTGTCCCCACAGTTCGAGGCCCCATCGGGGTGGCCTTCAAGAACACCGCAGAGGGGCTGGACCTCACCGTCACCGTTCCGCACAACACCACCGCTACGGTGTATCTGCCCGACGGGCGGGTGGAGAGCGTGTCGGGCGGGGTGTGGAGCTTTCACAGCTGATCGGGCGAAGCGCATCTCGCGCACCGCAAGGCGATGACGTCCGCTCCCTTTCTCGCGATCCCCATTGAGCGTGAGCGCCCTCCGATCCGTCCTTCCAAAACAATAAGATCCCGCCCACCGCGCAAAACGGTGAACGGGATCTTGTTTTTCTGTGTGGGATCACTCCGCCATCAGCTTCTCCAGCGCCGCCAGCCGCAGGCAGACGGTCAGTCCCTCCATGGCGAGAGTCAGATCAGCCAGCGAGGGAAAGGTGGGAGCGATGCGGATGTTGGAGTCGGCGGGGTCCTTGCCGTAGGGGTAGGTTGCGCCCACGGTGGTGAGAGTCACCCCAGCCTCCTTGGCCAGGGCGTAGGCCCGCTTGGCGGTGCCGGGCAGGGTGAAGAGGGAGACGAAGTAGCCACCCTTGGGGTGGGTCCAATGGGCGATGCCCGTGTCGGTGAGGTCGCGGTCAAGGGTATCCAGCACCACCTCGAACTTGGGGCGCAGGATGGCGGCCTGCTTCTTCATGTGGGCCAGGATCCCCTCGGCGGTGCCGAAGAACTTCACATGGCGCATCATGTTGAGCTTATCGTAGCCGATGGTCTGGACGCCCACGATGGGCATGACCTGCTTCATGTTGCGGTCGGACATGGCGAAGATGGCCACGCCGGAGCCGGGGAAGGAGATCTTGGAGGTGGAGGCAAAGTAGAACACGCGGTCAACCGTGCCCACCTTTTCGCACTCCTTGAAGATATCCAGCAGAACGTCTCCGCCCTCGTCGTAGAGGTCGTGGACCACGTAGGCGTTGTCCCAGAAGATGCGGAAGTCGGGAGCGGCGGTCTTCATGGCGGCCAGACGGCGGACGGTGTCGTCGGAGTAGGTGTAACCGTCGGGGTTGGAATACTTGGGACAGCACCAGATGCCCTTGACGGCGGGGTCACTCCCTGCCAGAGCCTCCACGGCGTCCATGTCGGGGCCCTCGGGGGTCATGTCCACGGGGATCATCTCAATGCCCAGGGACTCGCAGATGGCGAAGTGGCGGTCGTAGCCGGGGGCGGGGCAGATGAACTCCACGGTCCCCTGCTTGATCCAGGGCTCGCCGTCGCAGTTGCCGTAGAGCATACAGCGGGCCACGGCGTCGTACATGAGCTTGAGGGAGGAATTACCGCCGATGAAGAGGTTCTTCTCGGGGATACCCAACAGGTCGGAGAAGAGCTTCTTGGCCTCGGGGGTGCCGTCCAGCAGGCCGTAGTTGCGGCAATCAAAGCCGCCGCCCGTCTTGCAGTCCTCGGCGTTCAGACAGTCCAGCATCTCGGTGGTGATGTCCAGCTGCTCGGCGCCGGGCTTACCGCGGGACAGATCCAGCTTCAGGCCCTTGGCGCGGAAGGCGTCGTAGGCGGACTTCATGGCGTTATATTCGACCGCGAGCTGCTCGCGGGTCATCTGATCGTATCTCATGGGAATCTCCATACACCAAAATATCATAGGGAAAACCGACGCGGAGGACGTCGGTTTTCTCACGGGCTACATTATAGCACACTTCCGCGAAAAAAGCAAGAGGTTTTTGCAATTTTTGCAAAATTTCTTTTGTTTTTCGTGATTTTTGGTTTTTGTCGGTCATCTTTGCAAGTTTCGAGTGAAAATCATGCATTTTGCAGAGATTTGGAGAAGCGGACCGAATGGGAAACAGCCCTCACTCGGACTCGGCGGTATCGGTCTCGAACTGATCCATGCCATGGAGCAGTTCCTCAAGCAGCAGATTCCACGATTCGCCCATGACGTAGTAGGCATCTACCTGCCCCAAGGAATCGTTCTTTTCATGACGTACCCGCCCAAGATAGTACCCATTTTCCGATACGTAGACCGTAGCGAACCAAGCCATATTGGGATTTTCCCGAAAGGTAACGCACAGGATCACGGTTGTGCCTCGATCGTTTTCATTCGTTTGATACAAGGCCTCCTTGCGCTCTCCTTCCTGAGGATCGAGTAAAGCCGCGCTTATGGGGATGGGTACAGCGCCTATGGAAGCATCCAATTCTTCCAGCAAAACGGGATCTGCCCCCTCCTCCGTCCAGGAATAGAGGATCTCGGCGTTCTCCACCCGGGTACGGTAGCACGTCTTATATTCGGAGCTTGACGTAAGGATCTGAGCATCCAAGACACCCGGGAAGATCTTGATCTCGGCAATCGTCCAATCCTTGCGGGGGATGGGCGCGGCCTTGCTTTGGTAAATGAAAAGCTCCTGATAAGAACCGCCTATGTGAGGCCCCTCCTCCCGGATCCCGAATACGAAAAAATTCGGATCAGCTTCGGGGATCCTGCCCACACGGAGCTTATCCCAATAGCAATGAGGCGGCTCCTCATCGGGGGTTACCCGGACATCATCCTCCCAACCGTTCACTTCCCAATGGCGCAGGTTGTAATCCTCCACGAAATAGGTGTCGTAAAAGGTCGAATCGAAGTCCAGCTCCCCGTCGGTATGGGGGGAATAGAAGCATGAGGTCAGCGCGGACAACAGGCACGCGCAGAGCATGAGAGTCACAAATCTTTTCAGGGTTGATCTTACAAGCATATCACACGTCTCCTTTTTTCGTGTTTATTGGGGGTCTTCACTTACTAACACGCAAAAAGTTGAGGTTCATTACGGGATCATAAAAAAATTCGACTCTTAAATTTGGGTGTAACTATTCAGCCACTCTTTTGATTTGGGTTGATCGGTGTGCTTCGGTTGGTACAAACACCCGTAGGGAGCGACGCCCTCGTCGCTCCGCC
>JAGAIH010000465.1 GCA_017626655.1 Clostridia bacterium
GAGGGCGTTGCGCTTGGCCATGGCGGCCGAGGAGCGGGCGCGGATGATGAGGGACTGACACTCGCGGTCATTTTCCTCCCGCAGCTTCTCCAGCTCGGCCTCGGTGGCGGCGGCGTACTTCTCCTTGACGGCGGCGCATTCGGCCTCGGCGCGGTCCAGGATCACCCTGGCGTCGGCCTCGGCGTCGGCAATGATCTTGCCGGTCACTTTATCCAGTCCGGTCATGGTTCTATACCTTTCTTTCGTGGTTGGGTCGGATGGATCCGATCAGGCGTTGAAGGGAGAGAAGAAGACCAGCAGCAGGGTCACCAGCAGGGCGAAGATAGCGTAGGTCTCCACCAGAGCGGAGGAGGTGATGGCCTTACCGGACTCGGCAGGGCGCTTGGAGAGCAGGTTGATACCGGCGGCGGACACGCGGCCCTGGCGGACGGCGGAGAAGTAGCCGGACAGAGCGATGGGCAGGGAGGCCATGAGGTAGTAGGCGCCTGCGTTGATGGGCAGGGTGATGAGATGCTCGGTGTCACCGAAGAGGCCCAGCATAGCCAGCATCAGGAAGGCGGCCACCAGACCGTACACACCCTGGGTCATAGGCAGAGCCTGGAGAGCCAGAGCCTTACCGAAGATGGAGGGGTTCTCGGAGATCAGGCCGCTGGCGGCCTCGCCCACGATACCGACGCCCTTGGCAGAACCCATACAGGGGAGAGCGACAGCCAGAGCGGCGCCCAGCAGAGCCAGGTTGGTGCCCGAGAAGATGTTCTTCAGGACGGTGGCGACGGTGTCGGCCACGGGAGCATCGGCGGTGGTGTCGGTGACGGGCTCGGTTACGGGCTCGGTGACGGCCTCGGTAGCGGCGTCGGTGACGTCCTCGGCGAAGATGCAGAGGGTGAAGCAGGACAGGACGGCCAGCAGGGTCAGGGCCAGAGCGGCGATTCTCTTGAGGTTTTTCATGGTAGGTAAACTCCTTTTATTCAATGTTTAAGAATACGGTTTCAGCGAGTCTCGGCGGACTCGAGGGCATCGGAGGTCTCGGGGGTATCGGCCTCCACGGTGGAATACTCGTTGGAGGGCTCGGCGGGAACAAAGCCCACGCCGCCGTCCTCAAAGAACTTGCCGAAGAACTCCAGGTACTGGAGTCGGCTGGTATGGACGAAGGAGCCCAGCAGGTTGATGGCGATGTTCAGCACGTGGCCGATGAGCAGGACCACCACCAGCAGGACGAAGCCCACGGGGGTAGGACCGCCCATGGTGGCCAGGAGGTTGAACACCTGTGCCATGACCGCGGCGGCCAGGCCCAACGCCAGGATACGGCAGTAGGACAAGAGATCCGAGGCGTAATTGATCAGATCGTACAGGCCCTTGAAGCCCATGAGCACCCGCATGATGGGGTTCTTCTGAGCACGGCCGTAGGTGGCGACGATCATCAGCGCGCCAACACCCAACACAATCCATCCCACGGTGGGATTCACGAAAATGAGTCCCAGGCCCGCGAAGAGGATCCAGTAGGAGCCGATATCGAAGATGGCGGCGAAGACCTCCCCCTGCTTGCAGAGGAGGACGAACTTCACGGCCATACCGCCGATGAGGTGGACGGCACCCATAGCCAGGGATACCACCAGGAAGGCCATGGGGTTATCCAGGGGGTTGAGGGAGACGGGGTTTCCGTTCAGGGTGATGACCAGGCCGTTGAAGATGGGGTAGGCCTCCTTGGCCGCCTCGGCGGACTCAAAGCCTCCGAAGCCCGTCATCAGGGCGTAGGGCAGATCGCCGAACCAGCCGCCAAAGACGAAGCCGAAGACGGTACAGGCGATGCCGCAGTAGGCGAACATATTGAGCATCCTCGTCATGGAGGGCTTCATATGCAGGATCTTGGGAGCCAGGAAGCCCACCAGCACCAGCAGGATACCGTAGCCCACGTCGGCGAACATGAGACCGAAGATGATGAAGTAGTAGATACTCATGATGAAGGTGGGGTCGAAGGTACCGTACTTGGGGTAGGAGTACATGCCCACCACCCACTCGAAGTTGGTGGCGAAGCCGTTGTTCTTCAGCAGGATGGGCGGCTCCTCGCCGGGAGCGGGGTCCTCCATACCATAGGCGCAGGGGAGCTTGTCCAGGGCGGCGGACACCCGGGCCTCCCGCTCGGCGGGTACCCAGGCCTCCAGCACCACGCATTGCTCGGTGGCGGCCA
>JAGAIH010000466.1 GCA_017626655.1 Clostridia bacterium
GTGGCCGCTAACTCTCCCGAGTGGCTGAACAGCCTGATCCTGGACGGCATCGTGGGCGGCGTGGGCGCCGTGCTGGGCTTCGTGCCCCAGATCCTGGTACTGTTCATTCTGCTGGCCTTCCTGGAGGCCTGCGGCTATATGTCCCGTATCGCCTTCGTGCTGGACCGCATCTTCCGCAAGTTCGGCCTGTCGGGTAAGTCCTTCATCCCGATCCTCATCGGCACGGGCTGCGGCGTACCCGGTATCATGGCCTCCCGTACCATCGAGAACGAGCGGGACCGCCGCATGACCATCATCACCACCACCTTCATCCCTTGCGGTGCCAAGCTCCCCATCATCGCCATGATCGCCGCAACCCTCTTCAGCAACGCCTGGTGGGTGGCTCCCCTCTGCTACTTCATCGGTATCGCCGCCATCATTGTCTCGGGCATCATGCTCAAGAAGACCAAGCTCTTCTCGGGTACCCCCGCTCCCTTCGTCATGGAGCTACCCGCGTACCATCTGCCTACTCCCGGCAACGTTCTCCGCTCCATGTGGGAGAGAGGCTGGTCCTTCATCAAGAAGGCGGGCACCATCATCATGCTCTCCACCGTCATCATCTGGGCGGGCACCGTCTTTGGCGTGGCCGACGGTCACTTCGGACTCTTCCTGGAGATGCCCGAGGGCGGCATGAGCATCCTGGACTACATCGGCACCGCCATCGGCTGGGTCTTCGCCCCTCTGGGCTTCTCAGATCCCACCGCCGCCGTGGCTACCCTCATGGGCCTGATCGCCAAGGAGGAGGTCGTCGCCGTCTTCGGTGTGGCCGACTTCGCGGGCATGGGCAAGCTGGCCGGCTTCTCCTTCCTGGTCTTCAATCTCCTCTGCGCTCCCTGCTTCGCCGCTATGGGCGCCATCCGCCGCGAGATGAACAACGGCAAGTGGACCGCCTTCGCCATTACCTACCTGTGCCTCTTCGCCTATGCCGTCTCCCTCATCATCTACCAGTTCGGTCTGCTCTTCACCGGCGCCATGGGCGGTATCAACATCCTGTGGCTGGTGATCGCCGCTCTGCTGGCCGTCGGTATGCTGGTCCAGCTCTTCCGCCCCTATAAGGAGTCGGGGAGACTGACCCGGACCGTGAAGATCAAGTAAAGATACAAGATACACGCCGAGCACGCTCGGCAGATACAAGATACAAGATATTTCCCGAAAGGAGGAAATTTCCATGCTTATCTGGCTTCAAGACCATATTTTCACCATTCTCATCATCGCCGCGCTGATCGCCTTTTTCGGCTGGCTTTTGTACACCCTCATCCGCGACAGAAAGAAGGGGAAGTCCTCCTGCTGCGGAGGCTGCGCGGGATGCGCCATGGCGGGGCATTGCCACCCCCATACGGTGAAGCCCGCCGACACCGACGCGAGCAAGCCCGAGGACGCCGACTCCGCCGAGGAGGTGACTGTATGATCCGCATTACAATCAAGGTAGACGGCATGATGTGCGGGATGTGCGAGGCTCACGTGAATGACGCTGTCCGCAAGCATCTCACCGTCACAAAGGTGGCCTCCAACCACAAAAAGAAGGAGACAGTCATCCTCACCGAGCAGGACATCCCCGACGCGCGCCTGGAGTCGGTCATCACCGAGAGCGGCTACACCTTCCTGGGCGCCACCCGTGAGGAGGACCGCCCCCGAGGGCTGAAGGCGCTGTTCAAAAAGTGATTCCCTTCCCTATCCGATATCTCCTCTGAAAAGAGATCTGCCATATATGTCTTCCTGAATTCGCGACCCCACAAACCCCGCAAAAGCGGGACAAATGAGCAAGCCGCCAAGCCCTGTCCGTGTGATGGGGCTTGGCGGCTTTTGGTGAGCGGAGCAGGAACCTGCGTGCGGCATATTCCTTTACACAACGAAGGACCCCCACAGGCACAACACCTGTTGGGGTCCTTTTTTTACGGGCAAATATGACTCGGTTTGCAGTTGTCCCGCGCAATCGCGTTTTTCATTTACATGGATCAAATGCGTCCTTATGCGCCAGAATATACGCACAGCAAAGCCGGATCAGATCCTCCTCGTATGCATAGAAGGCATCGTCGCATTCCTCCAGGATCTCGTCAATGCCCTCCTCCTCCTTTTGGTCCAGAAGCGCCTGCCGCGCCTCGCGGTCCACGGGAATCTCGGTACCGAAAGCGGACAGCGCTCTTTGGCAGATCTCGGCAGTTTTGACGGCTCCGATGGCGGTCATGGACGCCACCACATCCCCTGCGAAGCTACCGCCGGAGTTGTAAATAAACTGGGAGAAGCCGCCGTTATTGATCTCGTCCTCCACCAAACGCACCACGAGGATCACCCGCTCGTGCGGGTTCAGCTTTTCAGCGCAGTCGCCGTAATGGCTTTTCTCCAAAATGGCGTCATACGCCGGAAATACCACGTCATCGGGATCCGGATCCGCGGTGGGGACGTCCACTTCATCGGCATTTTGATTCTTCTTAAACAGATCAAACAGTCCCATGTTCATTCTCCTTTCGATGGGGAAGCCGCGGAGACGTATCCTCCGCGGTTATAGAATACAGCGGTTCACTCCACCCTCAAATTGTACAGCGACACCCTGGAGTCGGTCATGGCAAATTCCACACCGCCCTGGATCATGGGGCAATCCACCACGGCGTACTGGGAGCCGTCGATCCAGATGGACACGCAGGAGGGAGCGGTCTCGATGCGGAAGATGTGGAAGTCGTTGGAGGTGAAGAAGAAGTGGTCGCGGTAGTAAAGGGTGGTCTCCACGCCATCCACCACGTCCACCAGCTCCAGGACCTGGCGGCTGACACGGAAGCGCAGCTCACGGTAGGATCTTCCGCCGTCGCGGATCGAGAAGCGGTAGCCGTAGCCCACCAGATCGCGGCTGTAGTCGTAATGCTCGGGACGGACGGCGGCCTCGATGGCGAAGAGGGATTTTTCCCCGCGGACGGGGAGATATTTGGTGGTCTGATCGGCTGCCAGGCCTACCAGGATCTTGCCGTTCTCAAAGAAGGCGGTCACGCCCTCATCGGTGACGAAATCCTTGTCCAGCTTCTCCAGGAATACGGCCTTGCGGCGGTTCAGAAGTCCCTCCTCGTCCACGACGGAGGTCAGGACGCACGCATCGAAGATGGCGTAGTTTTCGGGATCACACCCCACCGATCGGAAGCCGATGAAGACGTCATGCTCCTCCGCGTCATCGGCCGAGAGGGTGAAGGTCAGGGTAACGGCGGAGGGACGGGGGCAGACAAAGGTCTGCTCGGCTATGATCTCACCCGTCTGGATGCGGGAGATATAGAGGGTGGCTCCCTTCTCCCCCGTCAGCAGCTCGGCGGTGACGGTGTGGGTGCCGGCCAGCAGGTGGAGTCCCTGGGCGGCGGCTACCTCGCCCTTGTCAAAGGCCTCGATACAGCCCTTCTCCTTGTCGGCGTAGATGACGGTATGGATGCAGTCGGGGTCGCTGTTGCGGAAATAGGTCCAGTTGGCCATGCCGCCCAGGGTGAAGTCACCGTTGCGGAATTGGTTGGTGGAGTGGACGCCGCAGTCGGTCAGGACGTTGGTGCAGGCGATGGGGCCCAGGGTGCAGTTACCCACGTAGCGGTTGCCGAAGATGCGGATATTCTTGACGGGGGAATAGTCGTCGGTCTCGGTGTTGTCGAAGGGCTGCTTACCCGCATAGGGGTTGTCGGGCCAGGTGCCCACGGGGTTGACCGAGGTGAGGAAGTTATCGTAGGCGCAGACTCCGTCGATCTCCTCTCGCTCCTGGTTGGGATCCGAGGTACCCCAGGTGATGAAGGCCAGGGCCTTGCCGCCGCCCGAGTTGATGTAGGAGTGGGCCGTGGTGATGTCCCGACAGCTGTTGTCCTCCTCCATCATGTTGGTCCACCACAGGATACCGCGGGGATCGTAGTAGTGGCAGGACATGACGATGCCGTCGTCGTTGGACTGCATGAAGCAGCGGTTGACAAAAACGTGCTTGGCACCCGCCACGCCGAAGCCGTCGCCGCTGACGCACTTGACCTCGTGGAGCTTGACGTTGGCCACGTAGACGTGGGTGGAGTGGTTAAACTCGGTGTGGTAGTTATTGGAGCGGGTGATCTCCACGTCCTGACAGACACAGTGATCCACGCAGAAGAAGCCCAGGGGGATGCAATGGATGCGGTCGGGACAGCCCGTAGCGTAGCCGGGCATACCCACGCCCTCCACCGAGCCTGTGTCCATCATGCGGATGGTGCCGTGACCCGTCACCTTGAAGTGGTGGATGTTCGCGGCTTGGAGCAGGGGGAGGTTGGAGACGTGGAGGTTATGGGTCCAGTTGATGCCGGGGATGACGCCGTCGTGGCCGTAGGTGACCTCGTAGTCGTAGTCGTCCTTCAGCTGGGACTGCCACAGGATGGCGCCCTTCTCGAAGTGAAGCTCGGTGTTGGAGCGCAGGAGCAGGTTGGTGACGATATAGCGGCGGCCGTAGAAGTCGGACGAGCCGGGGAGGACGATGGTACCGCCTCCCGCCTTGGCTACGGCGTCGATGGCGGCCTGGATGGCCTCGGTATCGTTGGTCACGGCGTCGCCCTTGGCGCCGAAGTCGGTGACCGAGACGGTGTAGTCGGGGAGGTCGAAGGGGTAGGGGTTCTTATCGAAGTCCTCGTAGTTCTCGATGTAGAAGCGGTCGCAGAGCCACAGGGGGGCCTTGCCCTCGGCCTCGGCGAAGACCGCGAACTGGTAGGGCAGACGGGTGGTGTACTCGTCCCGCAGGGGGATATGCTCGATGGTCACCTCGCCCAAGCCGTCCGCGGGGATGGCGCACTCACCCACAAAGCGCTTGCCCGCGGGGGTGTCCTTCTCGTCGGCCATGGTGGTGGTGTAGAGCTTGATCTCACCGCCCGCGTAAGCCGAGAGGGCCTCGGTGCCGAGGAGACCTCCCTTGAAGGTAATGGTCTCGGCTACGGGATCGGCGGTTAGAGACAGCACCTCACAGCCCACCTCGCGGATGGGCTTCTCCTGCTCGAAGGAGTAGCGGTGGATGATGATCTCACCCTCGCCCTCGGCACACAGGACGAACTGGGCCATGCGGCCGTCGCAGAACTCGGGGAGTCGGGAGAGGTTGAAGTAGTAAGCGTGAGGCTCATGATCCTGCGCCAGCTCTACCCCGATAGAGCCGTTTGTGCCCCAGGGGTGGGTGGAGGTCGCCCAGGTCAGGACGGCCTGCTTGGCGGTGGAGCGGTTCTCGATAACCATGAACACGGTATTGCGGAGGGGCATGACCATGTTGTAGACGGTATCCGAGTTGTTGGGGAAGGCGGGGGAGGTCAAACGGGTCTCGCCTTGCAGCCCCAGCACCATAGCGCCGCCGTTATCAGTCAGAGTACCGCCCTCCACGGTGTAGAAGTGGGACTGACCGCCCACCTCGCCCAGAGTGTTGAGGACGTAGCCATAGGTCAGAGTGACCTCCACCTCGGGCACCTCCCAGCAGGGATCAAAGGGCTTAGTCTCCAACGTCATGCGGACGGGGGTGAAGCCCATCTTCAGGGTGGAGAACAGGCGGGGCTTTTCGGTCATGTAGCAGACCGAGCAGAAGGACTGACCCTCCGCGCCCCACAGGGTCACGCGGCAGAGCATCCCCTCGCCCTTCTTCTGGTTGATCATGAAGCCCGACACCTCGGCAAATCTCTTGCCCTGCTCGGGGGTGAGGGAGATCTCCACGGGAGCCGCGCCATTACGAAGAGTCAGGGCGCAGAGAGGCTCGGCGGCCTCGAAGATGAAGCGGCCTGCCTCGTGGTTCTGGGACAGGGTCCAGTTATCGGGGGCGTAGGTGTAGTCGGTCTGACGGACCTTTTCGTAGGTGTACTTGGTCTTGACAAGATAGCGGGACATGGTGTTCTCCTCTCGCTCAGTAGTGTATGAAATGGAAATCCTCGAATACGAACAGATCTTCCCCCGCTCCGCGGAAGACGAAGCAGAGGCTGTGGGTGCCCTCGGTATTGGTCAGAGAGATGGGGAACTCGCGGGTATCGCCGTGCTGGATGGCGCACTCGGGCTCACAGGTATAGCTGCCCAGCAGGTCGCCGTCCGCGCCGCCCTCCCGCACCTCGATGGTGCAGGGGTTATGCTCGCAGTTGCCGCGGACGAGAAGCTTGGCATTCTCGCTCATATGATGGACGTTCTGATAGTACAGGTACGCGCCGTCGGTGATGCCCCGCATCTCAAATCCGTCGCCGTTCTCCTTCTTGAACACGCCGTCGGAGGCGGCGAAGTACCA
>JAGAIH010000467.1 GCA_017626655.1 Clostridia bacterium
GCGCCCATACGGCCGTCGGAGCCCAGGCAGACCACCTGGCCCGCGCGCTCGTAGAACTGAGCCAGACGGGAGGTCAGGTAAGCGGGGTAGCCCTCCTCACCGGGCATCTCCTCCAGGCGCCCCGACATCTCGCGGAGGGCCTCGGCCCAACGGGAGGTGGAGTCGGCGATGACGGCCACCGAGTAGCCCATGTCGCGGTAGTACTCGGCGATGGTGATACCCGTATAGATGGAGGCCTCACGGGCGGCCACGGGCATATCCGAGGTGTTGGCGATCAGCACGGTGCGCTCCATGAGGGACTTGCCCGTGCGGGGGTCGGTCAGTTCGGGGAACTCCCGAAGCACGTCGGTCATCTCGTTGCCGCGCTCGCCGCAGCCGATGTAGACCACCAGATCTACGTCGCTCCACTTGGCCAGCTGGTGCTGGACCACGGTCTTACCCGAGCCGAAGGGGCCGGGGACGCAGGCGGTACCGCCCTTGGCGATGGGGAACAGAGCGTCGATGGGACGCTGGCCGGTAATCATAGGCTCGGCGGGGGGCAGCTTCTGCTTGTAGGGGCGGGACACGCGGACAGGCCACTTCTGGACCAGCATGATGTCCTCGATGGAGCCGTCCTCCAGCTTGAGCTTACCGATGCGGTCGGTGACGCGGAAGTCACCGGTATACAGCTCCATGACGGTACCCTTCTTACCGGGAGGGCACATGATCTTGTGGGTGATGACCTCGGACTCCTGCACCGTACCGTAGACGTCGCCCGCAGAGACGGTGTCGCCGTAGCCCAGGGCGGCCTCAAAGTGCCAGAGCTTATCGCGGTCCAGGGCGGGCTCGTCGATGCCCTTGATGATGTTGGAGCCGTACTTCTCCCGCATGGCCTCCAGGGGGCGCTGGATGCCGTCGTAAATGGAGGTCAGCAGGCCGGGGCCCAGCTCCACGGACAGGGGGGCGCCCGTAGACACCACCTTGTCGCCGCGACCCAGACCGGCGGTCTCCTCGTAGACCTCGATGGAGGCGCGGTCGCCGTGCATCTCGATGATCTCACCGATCAGGCGGGCCTCACCGACGCGGACCACGTCGAACATATTGGCGTTCCGCATCCCCTCGGCAATGACCAGAGGACCGGATACCTTCAGAATCTTTCCTTCTACCATATGGCAAATTCTCCTTGTTGGAAGTCCGCGAGGCACCTCGCATGACACCCAATTATTTCATGTCGCCGGCCATTCGCCGGTTCTTTCTCTCGACAATAACACTTTTTGAAAGTTTTTGGATTTCAAAGACCTTTTTCCAAAAAGGTCTTTGGCCGCCGGAGGACGTACTCCCGCTCAGTCCTTGAACAGGATATCCGCGCCCACGGCGCGCTCCACCGCCGACTTGATGGCGGCCATGCCCGAGCCGTCGGATCCCGCTCTTCCGGGGATGGAGATAACGGCGGGGAGGGGGCGGTCCTTGTAGCGGGCGATGTCCTCGGCCAGGACCTTGGCGTAGTTCTCCACCATGAAGATGATGGCGTAGCTGTCATCCTTGGCCAGCTGATGGAGGATCCTCGCGGCGGTCTCGGAGTCGGGGGCCTCGTGGACGGCAAAGCCGATGGCCATAAAGCCCATGACGCTGTCCCGCTCGCCTATGATGCCGATCTTATACATAGCTCACCCTCATCCTTTCCCGAATGACGTCGGTATTCAGCTCGGCGTCCTTCGCGGCCAGCAGTATGCGGATATTCTTGACCGAGGTCTCGCACCCCACCAGGTAGCCTCCCGCCACGGGAGCGCCGAAGGGGATGCGGGCCCCCTCGCGGACCTTGTCCATGTAGAGGTCGTCGCAGGCCTTCTCCACGGCGTACAGGGGGCGGGGATCGCCCTCCACCCGGGCCAGGCGGTAGTAGGCGGTGGGAGACAGAGCATCCCAGAGCCCCGCCTCACCACTCCCGTAGGCGTCGGTGAAGAACCGTTGACCCAGGCTTCCGCCCGTCAGCAAGGCCTCCTCCAGGAAGGCCAGGCCCACACTCCCCATGCCCATCCGCAGGATACGGAGGGTGGTGA
>JAGAIH010000468.1 GCA_017626655.1 Clostridia bacterium
GGGCGGGGGCCAGGCCGTGGCCCGAATCCCGACAGGCAATGGTGCCGCCGGTGGTGAGGAGGAGGATGTGACGCATAGAGAACTCCTATTATAGAAGTATAGTATCAAATTTGGGTTTGTCGGTGAGTTTTGAATTGCAAATCGTAGGGACCGGCGTCCCCGACGGTCCGCCACCGACCCACCGAAGTTTGTTGTCGGGTCTATGTTATTTGCGGACCGTCGAGGACGCCGGTCCCTACGAATCCAATTTGTTTGTTAGTTTCAAACGGACCGATAAACTGCCATTTACCGAACACAAAAGCGAGGAGACCGCGCAGGCATCCTCGCTTTCATTATAGCACGATTTTCGGAAAAGTCAACGGGTGGCGGTGAAATTCACTCAATCAATATCCTCAAAGATCTTCTCGGGACGCTTGAGCAGGACGGCGGGATGCTCCACCAGGCGGCGGATCATCTTGAAGGCCGAGGCGTAGCAGAAGCCGTCGCAGATGCGCTCGTCGGTGACCACCTTGAGGTCCATCATGCGGCGCTGCTCGGTGGAGCCGTCCCGCTTCAGCTTGTAGACGGTGCGCTTGACGCCGTAGGAGATGAAGACGGGGAGGTTGCCGAAGTTGTAGATGTGATGGTAGATGGGACGGATGCCCAGAGAGCCCATGGAGGTGATGATCATACTGCCGTGGAAGGGGGAGAGATCGGTCAGGGCCTTGGGGATCCAGCCGTGGTAGTCCAGCCAGAAGAGGATGCGGATTGCGGCGCGGAGGATGGGACGGGGAAGGGCGGCCAGGGTCCCCGCGGTCTTATCGAAGCTGGAGTCCAGGTCCTCCTTCTCCTTCTCCTTCATGACGGCGGCGTTGAACTTCTCGTAGACGTCCACCAGGGTATCGTCGGGCTCAAAGATCACCGAAATGCAGGTGTCGGGGGAATCCTCTCTGAGGTCCTTCTTGATGGTCATGTTGACCTCGATGTTGTTACGGGCGTAGATGCGCTGGCCGCTGATGAAGCGGTTGAGGGCGGGCTTCTGGGAGATGGTGCGGACGTAGGCCGCCAGCATGATGTGGAGGAAGCTGAAGCCCTCGTAGCCGTCGGCGATCATCTGCTTGCAGAAGGCGTCGGTCTCGGTGACGTCCAGCTCGTCGGCGAAGTAGTTCATGGCGTCGGCGCGGTCCTTCATGATGAAGGGCATCATCTTGGCCATGGGCTGGGCGGTGCGGACGCGGCGGCCGTCCTTGCGGTCTCCCCATCGCTTCTTGCGGGGCGCGGGACGGGGCAGGCGGGGCTCGGCGGCGGGGGTCTGTTCGGTCTCGGTCACGGGGGTCTCAACGACGGCGGTCTCTTGGCTCATGGGGGTGTCCTCCCTGTATATGGATTGGGTTGGTCGGTTCATATTCGGTTTATATTATAACGCATTTTTCCGAGAAAATCAAGACCTTTGGACGAGTTTTGGCGATATGCACCCCAAAAAGCGGGGACTTTTTCGGTGTTCACCCCCTAAAACGGCGGTATTCCCTTGACCCATCGCCCGAAATGTGCTATAATAACGGCAGACATCACCACTCCCACGGAGGAAATCCCTATGAAGCACGTATACGTCTACACCGACGGCGCCTGCCGCGGCAACCCCGGCCCCGGGGGATGGGGCGCCATCCTGGTCTACAACGGTCACGAGAAGGAGCTGTCGGGGGGCCATCCCGAGACCACCAACAACCGCATGGAGCTGACCGCCGTCATCACCGCCCTGGCCGCCCTCAAGGAGCCCTGCGAGGTGACCCTCACCTCCGACTCCAAGTACGTCATCGACGGCATCACCAAGGGCTGGGCTCGATCCTGGAAGGCCAAGGGCTGGATCAAGGGGGACAAGACCCCCGCCCTCAACCCCGAGCTGTGGGATCAGCTTCTGACCCAGGTGGACCGCCACAAGGTGGAGTTCGTCTGGGTGAAGGGCCACGCGGGGCATCCCTACAACGAGCGGTGCGACGCCCTGGCGACGGCGTATGCGGATAGCCTGAAGAAGTGAAATACGCCTGCGGCGTGTGAAATAGCACCGCAAGCGGTGCTGTGAAATACGCGCAAAGCGCGTGTGAAATTCGTCCATGCGGACGAGTTGAGGAGGAGATCCTTCGGATCTCTCCATTGTCAGATTCAAATTAGAAACCCGCAGGGTCTCTTTCCTTCACTCGCCCAAAGGGCGAATTTCACGCTCGCTTGCGAGCATTTCACATGCGCGCCAGCGCATATTTCACGCGCGTAGCGCATTTCACGATAACAAGAAAGACCGTTGCGATGCAACGGTCTTTCTTGTTATCCTTGGTCAGTTCTTGGTCACAAAGCAGATCTTCTCAATGACCACGGGCTCCACGGGCACGCTGTTCTCGGTGCCGGAGGCGTTGGCCTTGACCTCCACCTCGGAAACGGTGAGGACCACGTCCAGACCGGCTACCACGTAGCCGAAGCCGGCATACTTACCGTCCAGAGAAGCGGACGCATCGGCGTTGCAGATGAAAAACTGGCTGGTGGCGCTGTCGTAGGGCATATTCTTGCGGGCCATGGAAATGACACCGGCCACGTGGGACAGGTCGTTCTGGATGCCGTTGATCTTGAACTCGCCCTTGATGGTGGTGCCGGAGCCGCCGGTACCGTCACCCTTGGGGTCGCCGCCCTGGATCATGAAGCCCTGCACGATGCGGTGGAAGGTCAGGCCGTTGTAGAAGCCCTCGCCCACCAGCTTCTGGAAGTTGGCCACGGTGATGGGAGCGATGTCGGAGCGGAGACGGATGACCACGTCACCGTAGTGCTTGATGGTGACCTTGACGTACTCGGAGGTCTGGGTGGTCTCGGTGAAGTCGGCCACCTCCATGGAGTCGATCTCGGCCTTGACGGCGCTCATGTCGACAGTGGAGGTAGAGGGAGCGGAGGTGGAGGGGGTGGTGGTCTGGGTGGTGCCCGCGGTGGTATCCTTGCCGCCGCCGACGGTGGCGTCGGTGCCGCCCAGCACGATGGCCAGGACCACGGCCAGCAGGATGACGGCTACGGCCACGGCGCAGATAATCAGGGTCTGGCGCTTGCTCTCCTGAGCGGCGGCCTCCCGGGCCTGGGCCTTGGCGGCGGAGTTGACGCCCTTGTTGCTGTAACGCTTGTTGCTCATTGGTTGTTTCCTTTCTTCGGGGGCTGTTTGCCCCTTGTTTTTTGCATACCGTATTATTGTACCATCCGATCGGTGTTTTGTCAAGGAAAATTTCTCGGTTGCGAAATAATTTTCAATGGGGTTCTCATACTATTCATAAATGGCCCGTATTCCCATCATGAAAGAGATCATTCCACCGCGAAAGGAGCCGTCATGACTCAAACGCCCCCCTCCCGCCCCTTCGATTGGCAACGCCTTGCCGCCGTCCTGTTCTGTACCGCCGTGGGAGCCCTGGCCCTGTGGCTGGCCTTCCGCTACGCCCTGGGGATCCTGCTTCCCTTTCTGCTGGCGTGGCTCCTCTCCCGCGTGGTCAAGCCTCTCACCGAGAGGCTCTGCCGCCGCGCTCCCATCCCTCGTGGCCTCTGCGCGGCGGGTCTGGTGATTTTGACCGTGGGGGGAGCGGCGGGGCTGGCCATCGCGGGAGTACGGCGGGGGGTAGGGGAGCTGACCCGCCTGGTCTCGGAGCTGGCCGCTGACACCGAGGGGCTGGCGGGGGCGGTAGAGTCGGTCCTCTCCAAGCTGGAATCGGTCTCGTC
Organism: Clostridia bacterium; assembly: GCA_017626655.1. Next base: position 3,718 of record JAGAIH010000468.1, read on the forward strand.
TCACATCCCCTTCCTCCGCCGCTTTGAGGACGCCCCCTTTTATGCCGATCTCTGCGCGTCGGTAGACAGCCTGGTGGAATCGGGAGTGGCCAAGCTGACCGAAACCGTCACCGCCCGACTCCCCGGGGCGGCCATGACCGTGGCGGGCCTCGTCCCTTCCGTCTTCATCTTCCTCACGGTCACCCTCCTGGCCTGCTACTACTTCACCGCCGACGACGGGCGTCTGGGAAAAGGCCTGGGAGCCGCCCTCGCCCGGGTGGTCCCCGTTCCCCTCCGCGACCGTCTGCCCCCCATCGGCCGCCGTCTCCGCCGCCTGGGACGGCAGTATCTTCGCGCCTGTCTGCTGTTGGGGCTTCTGACCTTCTGCCTGTGCTTCATCGGGCTGGCTATTCTGCGGGTGCCCTACGCCTTCATCCTGGCGCTCCTCTTGGCGGTGGTGGATCTTCTGCCCCTGCTGGGTACGGGGGTGATCCTCATCCCCTGGGGGATTATCTGCCTGCTTCTGGGGCAGGTCAAGCTGGGGATCGGACTGTTGGTCCTCTACGGGGCCGCCACCCTGGTCCGCCAGGTTCTGGAGCCCAAGCTCATCGGGGAGGGGCTGGGACTGCATCCTCTGGTGTCTCTCTTCTCCATGTACGCGGGGCTGAAGCTCTTTGGGGTGTGGGGGATGATCCTGGCGCCCTTGGTGGCGGCAGGTGTGAGGGCGGTCGGTGCAGATCGTCTGAACGACGATCTGCGGTGAAATACGCCTGCGGCGTGTAAAATGCTCGCCTGCGAGCGTGAAATACGCGCGTTGCGCGTGTGAAATCCCCCCCTTTCGGGCGAGTGTCGGAAAGAACCCCTACGGGTTTCCGATCGGAATTGGCTTTGGGTCTCTCTGCATAATTCCGTGAATATTTGCATATTTTTCACCCAACTAAAATTTTTCCGCATAAATTTCCAAAAACCCCTTGACAAATCCTTGACAAAGGTTTATAATACCCCCATCAAAAGCGATGAGCGGAAGCCAGTAGGCCGCTATGACCCGCACAGAGAGCCGTCGGTCGGTGTAAGACGGAGGGGACGTTGTGGCTGAATTACATTCCGGGAGCTGTGGTCTCGAAGCGGGTCTCCGACGGGGGATGCGCCAAGGGGGCATCGGGTTTCGCCCGTTACAGCGATGAGGCATACAAGGATCGCCCCACGGGTCGCGGCCGGTACATCCGCCGCCCGACGAGCCCTCCCCACGTGCCCGACGAGGTTCCCCCCTGTGAGGGGAGGAATAAATTGAGGTGGTCCCGCGGTCTGTCCGCCCTCTATCCGTCAGACGGATGAGGGGCGGTTTTTGTTTTGTCCGAAAACCCGCTCCGCATCCCCAAGCACTTCAATTTCGGAGGTATTTCATCATGATCGTTAAGCTCGTAATGATCGTCGTCTTCTTCGCCATCACCGTTCTGGTGGGATTTTTGGCCGCCCGCTCCGCCAAGGGCGTGGACGGCTTCGTCCTGGGCGGCCGCTCGGTGGGACCCTGGCTCACCGCCTTCTCCTTTGGCACGTCCTACTTCTCCGCCGTCATCTTCATCGGCTACGCGGGCCGCTTCGGCTGGAACTTCGGTCTGGCCTCCACATGGGTAGGTCTGGGTAACGCCTTCATAGGCTCCCTCATGGCCTGGATGCTCCTGGGCCGCCGTACCCGCGTCATGACCCAGCACATCGGCAGCCGCACCATGCCCGACTTCTTCGGCCTGCGCTACGGCTCCAAGGCTCTGCGCCTGGTGGCCGCCGCCATCGTCTTCATCTTCCTCATCCCCTACACCGCCTCCCTCTTCAACGGTCTGGCCCAGCTCTTCTCGGCCTCCTTCTCCTTGCCCTACTGGGGCTGGGTGCTGATCATGGCGGCGCTGACGGGTATCTACGTTATCGTGGGCGGCTACGTGGGCTCTGCCGTCAATAACTTCATCCAGGGCATCGTCATGCTGGTGGGCATCGTGGCCGTCATTGCCGCAGTCCTGCACAACAACGGCGGTCTCATGGAGGCCATCGCCAAGCTCTCGGAGGGCTCAGCCACCACCGCCGCCGGCACCGAGCTGAAGGGCGCCTTCACCTCCTTCTTCGGCCCTCAGCCCCTCCAGCTCCTGGGCGTGGTGGTGCTGACCTCCCTGGGCACCTGGGGCCTGCCCCAGATGGTGGGCAAGTTCTACGCCATCAAGGACGAGAAGGCCATCACCAAGGGCACCATCATCTCCACCTTCTTCGGCCTGGTGGTAGCGGGCGGTTGCTACTTCCTGGGCGGCTTCGGCCGTCTCTACGCCGACAGCGTCGAGCTGAACGCCGCCGGCAGCCCCACCTCCTTCGACGCCATCATCCCCGCCATGCTGAACAAGGTCGAGTCGGATCTCGGAGGCGGCGGCACCTGGCTCATCGGTCTTGTGCTGATCCTGGTCCTGGCCGCCTCCATGTCCACCCTGTCCTCTCTGGCCATGACCTCCGCCTCCACCATCACCCTGGATCTCATCGCCCCCCTCTCCAAAAAGCAGAAGAGCGAGAAGTCCAACATGGTCATCATGCGCCTGCTCCTGGCCGCCTCCATCGTCATCGCCGCCGCCATCGCCATCCTGGTGGTGACCAACAAGGAGATGGCCTCCAAGCTCTACATCTCCGACCTCATGGGCATCTCCTGGGGCGCTCTGGCGGGCTGCTTCCTGGCTCCCTTCCTCTACGGTCTGTACTGGAAGAAGACCACCAAGGCCGCCGTCTGGGTCAGCTTCGCCACCGGCCTTGCGATCACCCTCACCCAGTTCATCCTGAACGCCGTGCTCAAGATCTCCTTCGAGAACGCCGTCCTGAAGTACTTCTGCGGCTCCTCCATCAACGCCGGTATGCTGGCCATGGTGGTGGGTCTCATCCTGGTGCCCGTGGTCTCTCTCATGACCCAGAAGACCAAGCCCGAGGGCACCGACGAGATCTTTTCCTGCTACGACCGTATGGTCACCGTCCCCGTGGGCACCGCCCTGGAGAACGAGGACTGATCCCCTCCGTATATCCTGCCCTCCGAGGCTTCTCGGAGGGTATTTTTTACACCTTTTTCTAACTATACATACTTGACAGATATATATGGAATATGGTAATATATACTTGTGAGTTTTCCACAGAGAGCTCCGCAATCCACCAAGGAGAGCGCTCAAGACGATTGAGCCATGGAATGTCATGATGAAAAAACTGCTTTGCGGCATCCTCGCCGCGCTCATGCTCCTGTCCGCCGTAGCCTGCACGGGCGGCGACACCACCGATACGGAGGGCGATACCACCGTCGCTCCGCCCGCCACCGAGGCGCCTACCGACCCGCCCACAGAGGCCCCCACCGAGCCCGAGACGGACCCCGAGCCCGAGACCGAGCCCCCCATTGAGATCGAGGTCCCCGCCTACGAGGACATCGGCCTGGACGACCTTATGGCCGGCACCGACGACCGCCTGGACATCACCTACAACTTCGCCGACTACTACTACGGCGAGCTGAAGAACGATAATACGCTCGTCTTCACCTCCAACAAGGACTACGTGGTCAGCGAGGATGGTCTGACCCTCACCGACGACGGCTGGAACAGCGTGGGCTTCGCCCATACCCTCATCGGGGAGTACACCGCCAAGGCCTCCGTCACCAATCACAGCGGTAAGAGCGACGTCCGCTCCATCATGGTGGGCTGCCGCCTCACCCGCGCGGATCACCTCTACATCGACAGCGGCCTGTGGTTCACCTTCTCGGCGAACGCGGTCTACGTCCACGTCAAGAACGGCTTCACCAAGCTGGTCCGCGACGATTTCGGCTTTGACGCGAAGAACGGTCTGAACGTCACCATCAAGGACGACGGTACCACCATCCTGTGCTACGTCAACGGCGCGGTCATCGCCAAGGCCGTGGTGGAGGGGGATACCCTCGCCGTCTACGATACCAAGGGCACCGAGGTCGCCCGCACCCCCGACCTGGAGCGCATCGCCCACGGGGATACCCTGGGCTATTTCCGCACCATGTCCCACTTCGCCAACTCCTCCACCAAGTCCATGAGCCTGGAGGCCGGCACCGTCATCCCCTACGCTCCCGACGATATCTGCGCCGAGCTGAAGGATGGCTACAGCTATCTGCTCTGCGACAAGACCCAGGTCAAGTCCGCTTACCCCATCACCCTCCACGACGGCGTGACCCTCATGGACGTGAAGGCCGCCGCCACCCTCTTCGGCTTCAAGTGCGCCATTTCCGAGGACGGCACCACGGCTACCCTGACCCGTGACGGCGCCACCCTGATCTACAAGGTAGATTCCAAAGAGGTGGATCTCAACGGAAAGACCTACGCCTGCCCCACCACCCTCTCCCGCGGCGGCAGCATCCTCATCTCCGCCGACTACCTGGCCCGCTGGATGGGCTACACCGTCACCCCCGCCGACACCTCGGTCTACGTGACCGCCACCGCCGCCGCCCTCACCGACGAGCGCAAGCAGGCCATGGCCGAGCGCTACCAGCTCTATAAGGACGTCATCTACAACTACGACGACGTGGAGATCGAGCAGATCGGCGTGGGCAAGTACGAGACTACCCCCTACGAGGACCGCCTGGTGGGCATCGCCTACTCCACCTGGCTCTGCACCAAGATCATCACCTGGGGCAAGAATACCTGGGACACCCCCCTGTACGGAAACTACTTCTCGGATGACCGGGAGATGATCGCCAAGCACGCCGAGCTACTCCGTGACGCGGGCGTGGACTTCGTCTTCGTGGACTGGACCAACAATACCGGCTACGATCCCGCGACCATGAGCCACCTGGCCGACTTCCGCATGATCGAGGACGCTACCGCTCTGCTCTTTGAGATCTGGTCTCAGATCGAGGGCGCCCCCAAGATCTGCATCTTCGCAGGTCCCGGCCACTCGGGCATCGAGAGCGTCAACAACGGCAATCACCAGAGAAAGGTGGATCAGATCTATACCTCCTTCGTGGAGAAGTATCCCGATCTGTACTTCCAGTACGATGGCAGGCCCCTGCTCATGTGCTACGGCGCTACCCCCAACCAGTACAGCGCCCGTCCCAGATGGAAGGACGATCGCTTCACCATCCGCTGGGTCACCGGCTACGTGGGCCAGCAGAGCGACCTGCGCAACGATAAGGATATGTCCACCCGCAACCGCTGGTGGAGCTGGGAGGAGAGAGGCCTGCAGGCCTACTCGGTCTCGGACGGCCGGGTGGAGTGCGTGACCTGTACCGCTGCCAGCCGTTCCCAGGGCTCCGAAGGTAACAGCGGCTATATTCCCGCCTACGGCCGCGAGAACGGTCTGACCCTGAAGAAGCAGTTCCAGCGAGCCAACGATCTGGGCGCGGGCATGGTCATTCTGGTCTCCTGGAACGAGTGGACCAAGGGTGAACAGCCCTCCCCCGAGGTGTCCAAGGACCTGGAGCCCTCGGTGATCCACGGCACCTTCTACTACGACCTGCTGTGCGAGCAGATCAAGAAGTTCAAGGGGCAGATCACCCTTGAGGAAACCGCCGAATAAAGGAGGAGACACCATGCAAGAGCGTTACGGAACTGTCCTGCCCATCGGCGTAGGACTCTACGAGAAGACCCCCGCCGCCGACCGTAAGGTGGGCATCGCCTACACCACCTGGAACACCACTACCCATCCCCGCTGGGGCGCCGGCACCTGGGATCTCCCCCTGGACGGTCCCTACGTCTCGGAGGATCCCGCGATCATCCGCAAGCACGGCATCCTGCTCCGCGACGCGGGCATCGACTTCGTCTTCGTGGACTGGACCAACAACACCTGCTATAATCCCGCCGCCCAGCGCGACAAGCTGGAGACCTTCCGCATGATCGAGGAGGCCACCGACGTGCTGTTCGAGGAATGGTCCAAGCTGGAGGGCGCCCCCAAGATCTGCATCTTTGCGGGCCCCGGCCACAGTATGCCCGAGAATCTGGAGAACGGCAACCACCAGAAAAAGGTGGATCAGATCTGGCGGGACTACGCCTCCAAGTACCCCGATCTCTACTATCAGTACGATGGCAAGCCCCTGCTCATGTGCTACGGCGCCACCCCCAACTTCTACGGCGCGGATCCCGTTTGGACCGACGACCGCTTCACGGTGCGGTGGGTCACGGGCTACGTGGGTCAGCAGGAGGGGCTGTACGACCCCGAGACCATGCGCTCCTACCACTTCTGGAGCTGGGAGGAGCGAGGCACCCAGACCTATACCGTGAAGGATGGCAGGGTGGAGTGCATCTCGGTCACCGCCTCCAGCCGCGCCCAGGGCAAGGAAGGCGACCGCGGCTACATCCCCGCCCGAGGCCGACGGAACGGCGATACCTTCCGCGAGCAATTCGGCCGCGCCATCGAGCTGGGTGCGGGCATGGTCCTGCTCATCTCCTGGAACGAGTGGACCACGGGCGAGCAGCTCTCCCTGGAGATCTCCAAGGATCTGGAGCCCTCCAAAACCCTGGGTACCTTATACTACGATCTCATGAAGGAGCAGATCGCGCTGTTCAAGGAGAAGGCGTAAGATTCTGCGGATATAAGGAAAGACACGCTTCCGAGTGGGGGCGTGTCTTTTTTGGCGGGGCAGGTCTTGGGGGAACTATATAGTTGCTATTTCAAATTTGAGTCTGTCGGGGAAGCAGCCGCGTCCATTAGCCTTCCCCAGCGGGGAAGGTGGCACGCCCGAAGGGCGTGACGGATGAGGAGAGCGGGTTGAGTTCTCCTGTACGGGTGTGATAAAACCCTTGATATGCCGGGGAGAATCCACACCCGACACCGAACTGTGTGCCGCTCTCCTCATCCACCGCTTTGCGGTCCCCCGCATCCGCTTGCGGATGGCACCGCATGGGGAAGGCAGAGAACGATAAACCACAATTTACCTTTCCCCCAAGAACCTCTTGACAGACCTCCCCCATTCATGCTATAATGAAGCATCGGACAATCATTTCTGTTATATAGATGGAGGAACCCCCATGATCGTTATGTTCCTTGCCCCCGGCTTCGAGGAGGTCGAGGCCCTGGCTCCCCTGGATCTGCTCCGCCGCGCGGGGCTGGAGGTGGTCACCGTGGCCGTCCGCGAGGCCAAGACCAACAAGCTCATCGAAAAGCTGGGCCGCATCGGCGTCAGCGCCTCCAACCTGTGGGACGATCCCCGCACGGTTACGGGCGCCCACGGCATCACCGTCACCGCCGATATCACCGAGAGCGCCCTGCCCGGCCGTCTGGCGCGTGCCTCCCTGGAGGCGGTCATCCTCCCCGGCGGTATGCCCGGCACCACCAATCTGGAC
>JAGAIH010000469.1 GCA_017626655.1 Clostridia bacterium
CGACTTACCCGTGAGGGCGTACTCCACGCGGGAGGTAAAGAAGCTGTCGCAGAGCCAGCCCGCGCGCTCGCGAGAGGGGCAATCCATGTAGATGTCCACGGCGTTGGCGCGGTAGGTCTCGATGGCGGCGTCGTAGATGCGCTTCATGGTCTCGTCCTCACCGATAAAGGAGGCGGTGATGGCCGAGGTGGGGAAGGCGATATGGTGGAGGCGGAGACCCTTGACCGTCATAGCCGCGCCCTTGGCCATGATGCGGGCGTACTTCATGACGTGGGGCATGGCGCACTCCAGGCGGTACTTCCCTGCCTTTGAGATCACGGTGATGATATTGGAAAGACCCATGCGGAAGAGGCGGACCTGGCCGTCCAGCAGGATCTCGTCGAAGATGATGAACAGCTCGCCGTCGCCCTCGGCCTCCAGGTCGAACTCGTAGATGCCCGTGGTGTTGCAGGGGAACTCGATATCGGCGTAGGAGTCGGCGGGGAGGGTGATGACATCGGGGGTCTCGGTGACGTCGACCTGGTCGTGGGGATCGCACTGACCGACCTCACGGTGAGAGGCGTAGTCCAGCTCGGACTCACGGTAGGCCAGGTAGTGGGAACCGATGTCGCCGATCTCACGGCCGTTATAGTAGCCCTCCTTCTCGGAGTAGGAGAGCTGACCGCGGTGGATGAGGGATACGGGATAGACCAGCTCGTCCTCCTCACCCATGGGGATATCGCGGCAGAGGAAGTGTCCTGCCACGGCGGGCTCCACCTCCACGGGGGTGGCGGTGGTGTTGGGGTTCACTTCATAGTCAAAGGCGCCCTCGGAGAGCCTGTAGGTCTCCACAAAGGTGCGCTGGAAGGAGTAGCGCTGGACCTTCTGCACGCGCTCGGTGACGGGGTAAGCCTTGAAGCCGTCTTTTCCCGTGGCGGCCACGATCTCATCGCCCACGGTGATCTCGGCGCAGAGGAAGCCGGGCTGGTTGAGGTAGGAGAAGGCGTTGACGTTGTAGGAGGCCACGCGGAGGGCGACGGTGTTGACCTCCTTGGTGAGGTACTTGGACAGATCGTACTCGTCCACGCGGAAGTAGCCGTGGCAGCAACGGGCGGGGCCGTGGGCGACGTAGGCACCGTTGACGGTGAGGAGGAAGGAGCAGGACGCGGCGGCGGCCAGCTTGACGGGCTGATTCGTGGCGGGGAGGGTAGCCACGAAGCAGACGGTGCGGTTCATGTCGCGGGCGGTACCCACCTCCCAGACGGGGGTGGCGGCGCGGAAGGTATAGTTGTGGGTCAGCATAGGGGTGTCTCCTTTATGCGATTTGTTGGCCTTAATGACCTTTCCATTATTATACCATGTTTGGGATGGAATTGCAATAGTTTTTTGGGTAGAAAAAGGTTTTCAAACAGAAAATACCCGACGGATCGAGTGTGACCCGTCGGGCTTTTGTGCTTTTCGGTGGGATCAGAACGCCCAGTTGCCGTCGGTGAACACAGCCACCCGCTGGCCGCTCTCGGTGACGGCGGTGACCGACAGATCCTCGGTGCCGATCATGAAGTCCACGTGGATCATAGACTCGTTGATGCCCATGTCGTGCAGCTCCTGCAGGGTGTACTTGTCGTAGTCCTTGACGCAGTTGGTGAAGCCGCGGCCCAGAGCCAGGTGGCAGGCGGCGTTCTCGTCGAACAGGGTCTCGTAGAAGGTGATGCCGCTCTCGCGGATGGGGGAGGTGTAGGGCACCAGAGCGCACTCGCCCAGCATGGCGGCGCCCGCGTCCATGGAGACCATTTGCTTCAGAAGCTCCTCGCCCTTTTCGGCCTTGACCTCCACAACCTTACCGCCCTCGAAGCGCACCGAGAAGTTCTCGATGAGCTGACCGCGGTAGGACAGGGGCAGGGAGGCCACCACCAGACCCTCGGCCTTGCCTGCCTTGGGGGAGGTGAAGATCTCCTCGGAGGGGATGTTGGGGTTGAACTCCTCGCCGCCCAGGGTGTGCTCACTTCCGCCGCAGAAGATACCCTCGGGGATCAGCTCCACGGTGAAGTCGGTTCCGTTTGCGGACTTATACTCCAGGGTCTTGATGCCCAGGCTGTTGAGGTACTCACAGCGGGCGCGGAAGCTCTCGTTGTGGGCCTTCCACTCGGCCACGGGATCCAGGTCCTTCCCCTCCTTGTCGATGACGCGGGAGGTGAAGAGGATGGCGTTCCAGAGGTTTTCGATAGCGGTGGTGGCGCGGACACCGGGGAAGACCTTCTTGGCCCAGGCCTCACCGGGGACGGCGGCGATGCACCACTTGTACTTGTTGTCCATGGCGTCGCGGAAGGGCTTGATGACGGGGAAACGGGCCTGGGAGGCCTTGGTCATCTTCTCCTGGTTGATGCCCTTCAAGCCGTCGGGATCGTCGGACATGAGGTAGAGCATGGCGGGGTTCTTGTCCAGGCGGTACTGGAGCTTGGCCCGCTCGATGTCGTCCACGGCGGAGAGGGACTTCAGGGTGCGGTAGCGGTAATGGAGCTTGGCCAGGGGCTGGTAGCTCCACTCCACGGTGACGCGGGAGGCGCCCTTCTTATAGCAGGCCTCCACGCACAGAGCCACGAACTCGGGCTGATCCAGGGATGCCTGGATGATGACGGGGTCGCCCTTCTTCACAGCGATGCCGCACTCGGCCAGCAGGCGGGCGTAATTCTTGAGGGTAGTCTTTTTCATGGTATCGGATTCCTTTCATAGGTAGGTCGTGAGAAAACCAATTACAGTAAGTATACCACAAAAATCCATAAAAGTCAACGCATTTATGGGGATTTTACCGAAATTTCGCTTGCGGTCGGTGAATTTGCTCACGGCTCTTGATTTATGGGCGGATTTGTGGTACAATATGAATCGTGAAATTATTTCTGCCCGCGCTCTTTTGCGGGTGGGATCGAAAGGAAGGTCATTTCAAATGGCACTCGTTACAACCAAGGAAATGTTCAAGAAGGCCTACGAGGGCGGCTACGCCATCGGCGCCTTCAACATCAACAACATGGAGATCATCCAGGCCATCACCGAGGCTGCCGGTGATGTCAAGTCTCCCGTCATCCTCCAGGTGTCTGCCGGCGCCCGCAAGTACGCCAAGCACGAGTATCTGGTGGCTCTGGCTCAGGCCGCTATCAAGGACAGCGGCATTGATCTGGCTCTGCATCTGGATCACGGCGCGGACTTTGAGATCTGCAAGTCCTGCATCGACGGCGGCTTCTCCTCCGTCATGATCGACGGCTCTCACCACAGCTACGAGGACAACGTGGCTCTCACCAAGAAGGTGGTGGAGTACGCTCACGCCCACGGCGTGGTGGTCGAGGGCGAGCTGGGCGTGCTGGCCGGCGTTGAGGACGACGTGGTGGCCGAGCATTCCTCCTACACCCGTCCCGAGGAGGTAGAGGATTTCGTCAACCGCACCGGTGTGGACTCCCTCGCCATCTCCATCGGTACCTCTCACGGCGCGTACAAGTTCACCGCCAAGCAGTGCACCCGCAACGAGAAGGGCATCCTGGTTCCCCCTCCTCTGCGCTTTGACATTCTGGAGGAGATCGGCAAGCGTCTCCCCGGCTTCCCCATCGTGCTCCACGGCGCGTCCTCCGTGCCTCAGGAGTTCGTGGCCGAGATCAACAAGTACGGCGGTCAGATGCCCGACGCCGTGGGCATCCCCGAGGAGCAGCTCCGCAAGGCTGCTTCCATGGCTGTCTGCAAGATCAACATTGACTCGGATATCCGCATGGCCATGACCGCCGCCATCCGCCGCACCTTCGTGGAAAAGCCCGCCGCCTTCGATCCCCGCGACTATCTGGGCGCAGGCCGCACCGCCATCAAGGAGATGGTCAAGCACAAGATCGTCAACGTGCTGGGTTCGGACAATACCCTGTAATTGAATCACAACAACGGTGGAGGGGGCTTCTTGGAGGCTCCCTTTACTGATAGGTACAACATGGAAAAAGCAAGGATAAAAATCAACTCCAACAAGGTTCTGTTCTCTGTTTGGTTTCTGTGGGTGATTTCGCTGGCTCCGTGGTTGCTTCCCCTTATATATGGTATCTCAGAAAATGATTCTTTGGCAGTCATCGTATGTTTCTTCTCGCTTGTGTCTCTTGGATCAATTTTTCTTTTCATCCATGCCCTGTATATGGTACAGTACGCAGAAGTAAGCGATCAAGGAATTACCATCCGTTCGTTGTTCTCAACAATCAAAGAAATCAAATGGAATGAACTGATCGATATGCGGACAGAAAGTGTTGTCACGTTTTCTAATGCCTACGGTCACCGTTCATCCGAAGATTGGATCGTACTGTATACGGATCCATCCCAGAAAGCAAAAGAGAAACACCCCTTCAACCGCAAGAAACGAGGGCCTTGGTATATCGACGGAACAAGCCGTAACATAGCCGTTTTGGCAGACTATGCAAAAAAATACGCGCCCCACATTTACATTGACCCTGATATGCTTTTTTAACACCTACCACTTACAATGAATGAGGCAACAGAAAACGAGCCCACCTCCACGGACTCGCCCGCCAAAAAATCCTTCTTCGACATATTCAAGAAAAAGTAATCTCATAACGGAGCAAAACCATGTACTATTCCAACCACTACACCACCAAATGGCACGACACCGACGGTGACGGGGTCATGCGTCCCTCGGCGCTCCTGGTCTATATGCAGGAGACCGCCAACCTCCAATGCCGGGAGTACGGCATGGATCTGAACGATCTGCACCATATCGAGGGCAAGGGCTTTCTGCTCTCCCGCATTATGGTGAAGGTCTTTTCCCCGCTCCACGCTTATGAGGATATTGAGGTCCGCACCTGGTGCATCGACAACAAGAGCTACGATTTCATCCGTTGCTTCGCGGTGTACAGGGGGGACGAGATGATAGCTCTGGCGGTGTCCCATTGGGCGCTACTGGATATTCATGAGAAGAAGATGATCCGCACCACCGATTTCCGCCGCGACTTCCCCTTTGGGGAGCTGCCCGACGAGTCGGTTCTGCCCAAGCGGGTGCGCATCCCCAACACCCTGGAGATGGAAGAGGCGGGCCACCGTACCATCGTCTACAGCGATCTGGACTTCAACCGCCACATGAACAATACCAAATACCCCGATATGATCTGCGATTTCCTTCCCTCCATGGATGGGAAATGGGTGACCTCTCTCTCCCTGTCCTACCTGCGGGAGGCCGCCTTCGGGGACACGCTGACGGTCTACCGCGACCCCGTGGAGGGGGAGGGCGAGGGCTACCTCATCCGCACCAAGCGGCCCGACGGGCAGGTCTGCCTGGAGGCCGAGATCGGGCTCTCGGAGCTGGACTGATCCCAATCGCATAAGCCCCACCGCTTTTTGGGCGGTGGGGCCTTTTTTACTTTCCGATCTGGAGCAGGGCCTTCAGCTCGGCGTACTCCTCGGCGGTGAGGTCGAAGAGGCTGTTCATATTGAGGTGGATGCGGCTGTACTTGCTGTCCATGTCGGTGTACAGGATCAGCATATAGGTGGTGGATGTAGCGGTGAAGTCTTCGGGCTCGGTGTTGGCGTGGACCATGGAGGCCGCCAGCAGAAGCTCGGCGAAGCGGGCGTAGTCCTTGGCCTCCAGGTAGAAGGTGTGGTCCAGGTTGTTGCCCGTGTTCTGACTGCCCATGCCCACCAGGGTGATATGACCCTTGAGGACGGGGAAGGCGGTACTGAACTCGCTGTCCTCGGCCTCTCTGCCCAGAGCGGCCAGCGCGTCGTCGGCGCATCCGCCCCAGGTCTGGTCACCGCAGTCGAAATAATTGGCCTCGCGGTTGGTCATTCCCCACAGGCCCAGGAGTAGGCCTCTGGTCTCGGGCATATACTCGGGGATGATATACGCGCTGAAGAAATACTCTCCCAAGCCGCCCATGCGGCCGCGGAGGGACAGAACCACCGAGCGGTCGGGGTCGTTCTTGCCGTCGTAGTGGAAGTTGCGGAAGGCCGGGGTCATGACCTCCAGCTTTTGAGCGTCGGTCAGGGTCTCGAACTCACGGCGGAAGACGGTCAGCAGGGCCTTCATCTCCTTTTCGCCGTCCGTGGAGCCGTAGTCGGTGTAGAAGTCACTTCCGATCTCCATGCCGATGTGGTTGATCTCCCGGTCCTCGGGGAGGAGGAAGACCAGATCCTTCACCTCATCCAGCTCCATGTAGCGCTGATTGATCACGGCGCGGGTCTCGGGATCGAAGATCACGTAGCGCTTGACGGTGCGGCCGCCCTTCAGCCGGATCGTGACCTCCATGCGGTCCCAGTAGTAGCTTTGGTTCTCGGTATCCCACCAGCTGCCATCCCGCTCCAGCTTCTGGGAATGGGCCAGCTGGGCGACCACGGTCTTGACGATATCGGGGTCGTCGGTACGGATGTCACTCGCCAGGTAGCCCTGGTAGCTGTTGGAGTCAAAGCCGTTGGACTCCACCGAGACGGCCTTGACCTCGTCGGCGGTGATATCCTCATTGAGCAGGAAGCCTCGGTAGCCGTAGAACAGGACGGTGAAGGCGAAGCAGACGCCCACCACGATGCCCAGGCCGGGGAAGATCTTCAGAAGGTTCTTGGGGCGTTTGGTGGTGACCAGCTCGTAGAGGAAGTAGACCAGCAGAACGCTGACCACCAGCACCAGAAGCAGAGCGCCGTCGCCGCCCTCCATGAGGATCAGGAAGGGGATGAGCAGGGCGGGGAGGGTGGTGAACATGATGCGGAAGAGGGCCTGGGTGGTCTTACCGGGGGCGGGATTGCCCGCCATCTCGGAGCGGCGGTGCTTGTAGATCAAGCCGGCCAGCGCAAAGAGGAGGAGGGTCACGGCCAGGGAGTACAGGATGTTGGAGGGTCTGTACATCATCGCCATGGCGGTATTGGTGTCGCCCCAGTAGTAGAAGATATTGATGGGTAGGAACCACAGGGGAGAGAAGAAGGAGGTCTCCCACATCCCGTTGGCGTAGAGGATGTCGATGCTGTCCAGGCACCCGAGGAAGATGGCGGCGATGACACGGACAAAGCCCGCGAAGAGGCCAAAGAGGAGCATACAGGAGCCGCCAGTGCCCGACACCGATAGGGCCAGCATCATGAAGGCCGAGATCATGGCGGCGGCCAGCATGGACATGACCACGTAGGCGGCCATGGCGCCCAGGTCCACCGTCAGGTGAGGCGCCACGCCCCACAAAATCCCCGCCACGAGTCCGCAGGCCAGCTGGATGGCGAAGACGAAGACCAGGGCGGCGGCTACGAAGCTGTTATACACGCAGGTGCGGGTGTAGGGGATGGCGTGGAAGAAGTCGGATTCCTTGCGCTTTTGCAGGAAGGAGAAGAGGACGAAGAAGAAGAAAGGAGCAAAGGCCACCACGACGCCCGCGGGGACGCAGAGGAACTCGGGGTCCACCTCGGTGGGGCCGTCGTACATAGCGGACAGCTCCTCGATCCAGTAGACCAGGGGGATCACGGCCGAGGCGGTGACGGCCAGGATGGCGGTGGCCAGGCCGATGACGCGGAGGCGCTTGAGGCCCTCGAGGAAGAGGCGGAAATTGAAGAATTGGGTATTCATACGGTTGTTTTTCATGGTATCTCGCCTCCTTTACATGAGAATATCCTTGAACGCGTACCCCAGCGCCTCCATCTCGTAGACGAAGACCTCCTCCAGGTTCAAGGGGAGGATATCGAGTAGCAGGGGATTCATACAGCGGAGCTTTTCCTCGGTGGCCATGCGCTCCCCACGGACGATGAAGGTGGCCACACTGCCCATCTGGGTGTAGGAGACGACGTTGATGCCCACCGCCT
Organism: Clostridia bacterium; assembly: GCA_017626655.1. The sequence goes on from JAGAIH010000469.1 coordinate 7,780, forward strand.
CGAACTTGGCGCGGTTGAAGGCCTCGGGGAAGGCGGTCTGGACCTTGAAGAGGGCGGTCTTGAGGTTTTGAATATCCGACTCAAAGACGATACCGCCCTGGTGGAGGAGGGCCAGCTGGTCGCAGGTGTCCTCCAGCTCGCGGAGGGAGTGGGAGGTGATGATGGTGGTGGTGCCGCGGTCGATGACGTCGTTGTAGATGACCTGCTTGACCAGGCGGCGCATGACGGGGTCCAGGCCGTCGAAGGTCTCGTCGAAGAAGAGGTAGTCGGGCATGGTGGACAGGGCCAGGATGGTGGCGGCCTGGCGGCGCATACCCTTGGAGAAGGTGCCCAGGTTGGCCTCGGGGTCCAGGCCAAAGGTCTCGGTGAGGTGATTAAAGCGTTCCCGGTTAAACTTGGTGTAGAGGGCCTTGTAGTAGGCGGCCATGCGCTTCATGTTGGTCTGGGGGAGGAAGTAGAGGTCATCGGGAACGTAGAAGATCTTGTTCTTGGCCTCGGGGTTCTCCCAGACGGGGAGGCCGTCGATCTCGATGAGGCCCTCGTCGGGGCGGTAGACCCCCGAGAGCAGGCGCAGGAAGGTGGATTTACCCGCGCCGTTTGAGCCCACGAGGCCGTAGATACAGCCTCCGGGGATGGTGCAGGTCAGGTCGCTCACCGCCACGTGGGGCTTGGGCTGGCTCGCGGAGCGGAATATTTTGGTAACGTGTTCAGCTTGGATCATGGTCTCATTCCTCCTTTTCGGAAGTGGGATCGGCGGGGCTGTTTCCCTTCCCCGCCCGGACGTAGACGGCGCAGACCGTGGCCAGGACGTCTCCCTTGGGCACGTCGGCCAGGGCCAGGTCCGCCACTAGCTCCTCCAGCTTTGCGAGCTTTTCGGTAGCGGCCTCACGGATACGGAGCCTTGCGTCGGGGGCGACGTAGGTCCCGCTCCCGGGGGAGGGGATGATGACCCCGCGGCGGATCAGCTCGGCGTAGGATTTCTGGATGGTATTGGGGTTGATGCCCAGGGTCACCGACAGCTCGCGGAGGGAGGGGAGGACGCTCCCCTCGGGGTAGACTCCCATGAGGATGTTCTTCTCAATCCCTTCGATGATCTGCTCGTAGACGGGCTTGCCCGACAATTTGTCGATCAGCAGCATGGCGCTCCTTTCACGGCAGGGGCGGTTCACGGGAATGCTTTGACCGCTCCAACTGCACTATTTGAGGTAGTACACTTGTAGTATAGCACAGATCCCGAGATCTGTCAATAGGTTTTGGGGAATTAATCTGATTAAGAATATCGCAACACAAAAGACGCCCCGCCGAAGCAGGACGTCTTTTCGCTGTTTGGATGGTTCTATCAGCCCCGGTCGGCGGGATCGATGAACTTGCGGGACTTGGAGATGCACTTGTAGGCGGGACGGATGATCTTGCCCGCGGTCATGTACTCCTCCATGCGGTGGGCGCACCAGCCAGTGGCGCGGGCGATGGTGAAGAGGGGGGTGTACATCTCGGTGGGGATGCCCAGCATACGGTAGACCAGACCCGAGTAGAGGTCCACGTTGGCGCACATCTCCTGGTTGATGCCCTTGAAGGCGCAGAAGATCTCGGGGGTCAGGCGCTCGATGGACTCCAGGAGATCGAAGTCGTCCCCGTAGCCCTTCTCGTAGGCCTGCTCGCGGGCGAACTGCTTGAGTAGCACGGCGCGGGGGTCGGACTTGGTGTAGACCGCGTGGCCCATACCGTAGATGAGGCCGCTACCGTCGCCCGCTTCCTTATTGAGGATCTTCAGAAGGAAGGCGGCCAGCTCGTCGTCGTTCTTGGGATTCTGAACGTTTGCCTTGATGCAGTCGAACATCTCCACCACCTTGAGGTTGGCTCCGCCGTGGCGGGGACCCTTGAGGGCGCCGATGCCGCCGGCGATGGCGGAGTAGGTGTCGGTACCCGAGGAGGACAGGACGCGGGTGGTGAAGGTGGAGCAGTTACCGCCGCCATGCTCGGCGTGGATGACCAGGCAGAGATCCAGGAGGTGGGCCTCGGCCTCGGTATACTTCTTATCCGAGCGGAGGACGCGGAGGAAGTTCTCGGCGGTACTGAGGTTATCGTGGGGGTTATGGAGGGTCAGAGACTTATTGTAGAAGGCGTTGCGGTAGACCGAGTAGGCCTGGGCGGCAATGACGGGGAGGCGGGCCACGATCTCAATGGACTGGCGGAGCATATTGTCCAGGGTGACCTCGTCGGGGTTATCGTCGTAGGCGTAGAGGGCCAGGACCGAGCTTTGGAGCTTGTTCATGATGGAGCGGGAGGGCGCCTTCATGATGATGTCCTCGGTGAAGCGGGGGGGAAGGCGGCGGAGGGTGGCCAGCAGGTCGTTGAACTCCTCCAGCTCCTCCTTGGTGGGCAGATGGCCGAAGAAGAGGAGGAAGGTGGTCTCCTCAAAGCCGAAGCGGTTCTCCGAGGTGAAGCTGTGGATGAGAGCCCGCAGGTCGTAGCCGCGGTACTCCAAAACACCCTCGACGGGGTACTTATCACCCTCGCTGACCACGTAGCCGTGGGCCGAGCCGACGCGGGTGACGCCCGCCATGACGCCGGTGCCGTCGGCCTCGCGGAGGCCTCGCTTGACGCGGTAGCCGTCAAAGGCAGAGCGGGGGATGGTATATGCGGAGCGGGAGGAGCTCAACAGGGTGTTGAATTCCTGCTCGGCTCTCTCGTCCATTTCCTGGTATTCGTTGACGTAAGGGTTGTGATTGAATGGCATAATGGGCCTCCATGGGTAGGTGCGTTTTTGCCGCAGTCATATACGGCGGTCAGAATAATGGATATAGTATACCACACTTTCATCCATTTTGCAAGAGGTTATTAAAAATATTTCAAAAAATAGTAGGATTTTCTGTTAATGTTGGGTTTATTTCTCGGTTTTTGCATGAAATTCGGCAATTATTTTCAATTTTTCCGTCAAAAAAGGCCCGCTCCCGAGGGGAAACGGGTCTTGGGTTTCAATGCCTGGGCGGGTTTGGGGCCTCGGCCACAGCCGACAGGGTGGGGATATGGTGGACGGTAAAGCTCTCACCGAACAGGGTGATGAGGGTGCCGCCCAGCTGGCCCGGGGTGTGGTAGTCGTACTGGCCTGTTTTCAGCCCGTAGGTCCAGCGGATGCTTTTCCATAGCACCGAGGTGTTGTTGGCGTGGCAATGGCCTACGAAAACGCCGTCGATGCCTGCTTTATGGAGCCTGTCCACGAAGTCCTCGGGAGTGCCGAAGCAGCCGATGGGCTCCCGCTTACAGCCGAAATCGCCATCCTTTGCGGGGTAGGTGACACCGATGACGTACTTCTCATGCTCGTCGGAGGTCTGGTAGCCCTTCTCCACGGCGGCCTGATGGAACTGGAAGGTGGGGATATGGAAGCAGAGGAAGGACGAAACGGGGGTGCCGCCGTTCACATCGGTCAGTTGTTCAGCGGTGGCATAGAGCCACGCATACTGATCGGCGGAGAAGCCGGGGCCTCGGCGGGCGGACTCTGCGGGAGAGCCCATACAGCCCCCCGAATCCATCATGAAGAGGGCGCGGCAGGGCTGACCGTTTCGGGTGATGAGCACCGAATAGTTGCCGTTGCCCGTGGTGCTTCCCTTTCGGAAGAGGCAGTAGGGGGCGGCCTCAAAGCGGGCGTTCTGCCAGTCGATCCCCTTGCGGGACTCGTTGTCGTGGTTGCCGTAGACGGGCGCCCAGGGGATGCAAAAGCTGTCCATGAAGTCACAGAACAGGCCGAAGCTCCTCCCGCTGTCGTCGAACTCGCCGTAGATCACGTCTCCCGTGATGAAGATGAGGTCGGGATCGGCCTGGGCTATGACGCTCTTGATCTGGTCGGTGCATTGGACGGGGATGGCCTCGGGCTGCCACAGGGCGATCTCCCGCTCGTTGAGGCGGTCGGGGGTTCTCTGCTGGGCGGCGTCGATGATCTGCATATCCGTCAGCTGGAGGATGCGGAGGGGGCGGTCGGCAGGGAGGTCGAGGACGAAATCCGCGATGCCCGCATAGGGGGCGGGAACAGGAGAGGATTTACCGTAGAGGGTGGACATAGTAGGATCCTTTCGCGTTGGGGTGTGGGATCAGCGGCCATAGGCCATAACCATCATATGGGTCAGGGCCTTGGCCTCGGCCATGCCGCAGCCGGGGAGGATATTCCCCGTGACGAATTGGACAATGGGGGCGGGATCCCCCTCCGGGACGGGGACCTCCACCTCCTGCCCGCCCGTGGCGGCGGTGCGCTTGATCACGCGGTCGCCCTCCATGCGGACCATACCGCACTCGCCGTGGACCTCAAAGACCACGGGATCGTTGGCGGAGACGAAGCCCGTTTCATTGATGGCGATGGCACCGTCAGGATAGGACATGACCGTCACGGCGTTGTCCTCCACGCGGTCGACGTTCTTCTCGGCCACGGCGGGGGAGTCGCAGGAGACGGTAAAGGCGGAGGAGGCGGCCACGGGGACGCCCAGGATCCAATCGGTGAGGTACATACCGTGGGCGCCCAGGTCGATCATGGCGCCGCCGCCGCATTCCTCGGCGTTGTAGAAGTGGGCGGGGAGCCAGTTCCCCGTACTGCCGTTGTGGCAGTTGCGGAAGCGGAGGTAGTTGATCTTGCCCAGCTCGCCGCTGTCGGCCACGGCCTTGACGGCCTTACGGGAGCCGACGTACTTCTGGAACAGGGAGATGACAAAGGTGACCCCGCTCTCGTTTACGGCGGTCTCGATGGCATCGCACTCGGCGTCGGTGAGGGCCAGCACCTTCTCGGTGAAGATGTGCTTCCCTGCCTTGGCGGCGGCGATGATATCAGCCGTGTGATCCTTGGTGGCGGAGCAGACGATAACGGCCTCACAGTCGCTTGCGAGGAGGTCCTCCACGGTAGCGAAGCGGGTGAGACCGAAGTGGGATGCGAAGGCATCGGCCAGAGCGTCGCTTCGCTCAAAGAAGCCTACCACCTCGCCGTGGGCCAGGGCGGTGCGGGTATAGTCGGGGGCGTGGACATGCCAGACGCCGAGGATAGCGATCTTCATAGGGGGTATTCCTTTCTTGAGAGAGTAGATGGGGAAATGCTTCAAATTTGGGTTTAGCGGTGTGTTGGGTTTCTGCTTTTCGAGGGGGGTGAAGGGGGCGAAGCCCCCTTCACCTATCACGAAGGCCGGCGGTGTCGGGGGCGGCCTTGAGCGCCCTGACGCGCGGCGTTAGCCGCAAGAAACTGGGCTATAACGAGAAACATACGGAACAAAGAAATTGCTAAAATCCCATTGGCTCACAGCAATTTTCTTGCACCTACCGGTGCGCGCCGAGGCGTTTTCTTCCAAGCCGCACCACGGACAAATGCTACTTTAGCGGCATTTGTAGGCCGCAACAAGTAACTTCGAATATTTGCCGGATTTCGTGTTGCGGCGGCCGCCCTCGGCACTGCCGGCCACCTCTTTTAATGAAGGGCTTCGCCCTTCACCCGTTTTGTGACGGAGGGGGCGTGGGGAACGCACCGATAAACTGCAGGGCATCTCTAAAAACTCCCAATGCTCACACCCATGTAACAAATTTATGTTATAATAAGGGAAACCAAGCAAAGGAGCAAAAGAAATGGGGAACAGAGGGATTTTTGACGAAGATATTCGACTTGCGAAGTTGAGCG
>JAGAIH010000470.1 GCA_017626655.1 Clostridia bacterium
AAAAGCATACCACGAAAGCCTTCCCTTGTGAGGGAAGGTGGCACGCGAAGCGTGACGGATGAGTAGCCACCCTACCCGATTTTGATCTGTTCCGTCAGACCGACAAACCCAAATTTGACCCCCTTACATCCCACATCAAATTTCCACAAAGAAAGGAACCATCACCATGAAAACCACCCTCCGTATCCTCGCCCTCGCCCTCGCCCTTCTGGTCCTGACCCTCTGCTTCGCCGCCTGTGGCGATAAGGGAGGCTCCGACTCCGATCTGGTCTTCGTGACCCCCAACGGCGTGACCCTGGCTATCGGCGCACCCGCCGACAAGGCCGTCACCACCCTGGGCGACTGGGTCTCCATGAACTCCTCCGATTCCTGCGGCGGCTTCTCGGGTAAGGACTACCTCTACACCTACCACGGCTTCCGTATGTCCACCACCCCCGCCAAGGACGGCCAGATCATCTGCAAGGTGGAGCTGACCGACGATTCCGTCAAGACTCCCCAGGGTCTGTACATCGGCATGAGCCGCGCCGACGCCGAGGCCGCCATGAAGGGCTACAAGGCCGAGTCCGTGGGCGATAACCTGGTCTACACCTCGGGCTCTGCCAAGCTCCAGGTGGTCTTCCGTGATGGCTCTGTCACCGGTATCATTTACGTGGCGGCCTGATCCGCTTCCCGTTCTCCCAATTACGCATTACGCATTACGAATTGTGAATTGATCCGAAAGGAGCATCTGACCATGATGAAGACCTGTATCACCTCCGACTACATCTACGCCTACGGCTTTGAAGAGGGCCTCAGGATCATGAAGTCCCACGGCTACGACGCTTTGGACTACGGCTGGTTCTGTCACACCGAGAACAAGATCTTCCATGTTTCTGATTCCGAGTTTGTCACAACCCTGAAGCGGGAGCGGGCGATCATTGAGGACAGCGGCCTGTTCGTCAACCAGACCCACGGCGCGTGGCGCTGGCCCGCCCAGGACTTTTCGGCCTATGACCGCGCTGAGCGGTACGCCGCCATGGAGACGGGCATCCGGGGTACTGCCCTGTTGGGCGCGCCCAACTTCGTCATCCACTGCATCATGCCCTTCGGGGAGAACAACCCCGCCCACAAGGAGGAGCTGTGGCAGATGAACCTCGACCACTTCACCCCCCTGTGCGATCTGGCCGGGGAGCTGGGGGTCACGGTCTGCTTTGAGAATCTTCCCTTCACCTCCCTGCCCCTGTCCCGCTGGAATGAGACGTTGGAGTTCGTGAGACTCATGAACCATCCCGCCATGAAGATGTGCCTCGACACGGGCCACGCCGCCGTCTACGGGGACTCCCCCGCCGACGCCGTCCGCGCCATCGGCAAGGAATACCTGGCGGCCCTCCACGTCCACGACAACGACGGTCGTGGCGACCTCCATTGGAGGCCCGGCGAGGGCGTCATTGATTGGGTGGATTTCACCAAAGCCCTCCACGAGATCGGCTATGAGGGCTGTGTGTCTCTGGAGACCTCGGTCAAGCACGAGGGCGATCCCGAGACGTGGGATGCCAAGGAGAGAGAGCTGTTTGCCAAGGTCAAGGCCATGGCGGACGGGACCTACGGGCAGTAAAGCCTTACCATAAAGAGAACCCGCGGGGAGGTGTCCTCGCGGGTCTTTTGCGTTTATTCGTCGTCGGCGTACAGATGGGGATTCCATTCCCGTTGCAGGTTTTCCAGTGTGGCCAGATCGACGTCGGACAGAAGTCCTGCTTCGTAGGCTTTGGACAGAGAGCAGAATACACCGTTATGGAGCACCTGCATGGTATTACTGTCTGCATATCGAATGACAGCGGGGCCGATGCGTTGCTCGGATCCCGTATCCGTGTACGCAAAGCGGTCATCGTACAGGATGGCTACCCGCACGCCGTCGCCGTAGGTGCCGTAGTCAATGGCCAGTACGTCCAGGGCCGTGGGGTTGGCGGTATAGTAGGCCTCCAAAATGTCGCCGTAGGGAGCCGTGCCATCGTAGGTCTGGAAAATGATCTCGGAATCCTTTTGGGGCATGATGAAACTGTACTCCCAGTAGCCCAGCTGATCGTCCCCCGTCACGGCGTCGATGACCTCGCCGTTGAGGAAGAAGAGGGTGCCTACATCGGTGGCGAACTGGATGCGGACGGTGACCTCCTCGCCGTCCGCGTAGGCCTCGTCGATGGGCTCGTAGAGCCAGTCGGAGCCGATGGGCATGGTGAGGTTGTAGAGGACGGCGGGGTCTATGACGGTGGGCTCGGCCACCGTGAGTACCCTCTCAAAGGTCTGGCGGTGTCCATCATAGGACAACTCCAGATCGTACTCCCCCGTTGGCGCATCGGCAGGGATAGAGAACAAATAGGTGGCCTTTCCGGCTATTTCACCTGCGTTGACAGTGATCGTTTCCCTTTCCGCATAATCGACGGGTGCGGGATCTCCACGGATCATGTCACCGGTTTCGGAGTGGATCAGGTAGGCGACGGGGGCGTATGTGTCCGGATAACCCGAAAAGGTGAATGTAGCTCCATCATTGACCGTTCGGCACGCGATAGAAATACGGTCGCCCGGGATAGCAAACCCGCCGAAGGGCTCATAGCCGAAGGAGAAAGCATGCCGCGGGTAGGTATCTGCCGTCTCCCTCACCGTCAA
>JAGAIH010000471.1 GCA_017626655.1 Clostridia bacterium
CCCCGTCCGCGGGGCTTGTCGGGCTGGGTGACCACGCCGACCACATCCTCGCCGGATTCCACCAGAGCCTTCAGAGAATACAGGGCAAAATCGGGAGTGCCCATGAATACGATACGCATAGTATAGTCCTTTCCGCGGGAAGCATGGGCAGGAGCTCCATGCACCGCATGTAAAAATCATTTTTCCTCACCATGTAGCGGCGGCTATCAGCCGCACCACGGCAAATACGGGTAACGTGGCGGCTGATAGCCGCCGCTACGAAGAGAAATATGGGAGTTGCAAGAACACTCAAATACAGACACATATTTTCACATATATCCTTATTTGAAGGTTCTTGAGAGGAGTCCAGAGGGGAACTTCTTGCAAGAAGTTCCCCTTTGGCGTTCTCCGTTCTTACTCGTCATCCTCATCCATGGCGTAGGCCTTGTCAATATACAGGCCGCCGTCCAGATGATCCAGCTCGTGGCAGAAGCAACGAGCCAGGAGCTCGTGTCCGGTGATCTCAAACTCCTCGCCCTTGCGGTTCAGGGCGCGGACCGTGACGTGCATGGGACGCTTGACCATGCCCCAGCGGCCGGGGACGGAAAGACAGCCCTCCTGCCCGTCCTGCTCGCCCGAGTAAGCGATGATCTTGGGGTTGATGAGCTCGATGACCTCACCGGGCTCCACCTCGATGACCACGATGCGGCGGAGGATGCCCACCTGGGGGGCGGCCAGACCCACGCCGTTTGCGGCGCGCATGGTCTCCACCATGTCGTCCAGCAGCGTGTGGATGCGGGGGGTGATGGCGTCCACGGGGCGGCAGACCTTGCGGAGCGCCTCGTCGCCGACCTTGCGAATTTGCAGTTTTGCCATAATGCAATTCCTTTCTGTCCAAAAGGTTTGTCTCAAAGGGCCTTCGTCATACCCTTATTGCCCTTATTGAAAGTTTTGGGGATTCTTAAGGGACTTTTTCAAAAGTCCCTTAAGCGGGTGCAGGGCAGAGCCCTGCCGGGGGTCAGGGGCAGAGCCCCTCGTTCTCAGTTCTTGGAATCCACCACGATCTCGGTGCCCTCCATGAAGCGGTAGGCATCGGCGATGAGCTTGTCGCAGAAGGAGCGGAGGACGTAGAACACGCCCTGGGCCTCGGTGGAGTTACCCGTATCAGAGGTGGAGTCCAGCACCTCCACCGTGAAGTAGGCCTTGCGTTCGGTGTAGCGGTAGAAGCGGTAGCAGATGTTGGCGGTGGAGCCCTTGCCGTCGTCAGCCTGAATGGTCAGCTTCAAGAGGCACTCCCCGTCGGGGGTCTCGCGGAAGGCCTGCATCTCCTCGGGAGTCAGCTCGGCGTTGCCCTCCATGGAGGCGGTGAGCAGAGCCTGGAAGAAGCGGCGGAAGTTGTAGGAGGCGGTCTCGGTGGCCTGGGAGCCCGAGGGCTTGGTCACGGTCAGGGTGTAGTCCATGAGATCTCCGTTGGCGTAGATCTCCAGCTTATCCGAGTTCATGCCGTTGGATTGGTCGGACTTGGAGTTGTCCAGGGTGAAGATAATGGGGGACTTCACGCCCGCGCCCTCCAGCTTGATGGTCTGGACGTGGGCGATGTTGAAGAGGAAGTACTCCCGCTCGTACCAGTCGATCTCCTCCCACTCCAGGTAGGTCAGCTGACTCTCGTCAATGACCAGGATCATGTCGTAGATCTCGGAGTAGGCGTAGTACTTGCCCTCCTCGGTCTTGTCGCTGATAATGAAGTGGTTGTCGAACTCCTGGCCCTCGGCGTTCTTGTAGGTGAAGGTGAAGTCGTGGGCGGGGATGTCCAAATTATAGGCCTCCAGCTCCTCCTCGGTGGGGGAGAGGACGGCTACGCGGTCAAACTGCATGCTGTACAGGCTCTGGAGGACCGCGCCGATGTTGTCGGAGTTGGGGAGGTAGCCCTCCATGTAGTCCGAGGACATCATGTAGGGCAGGGAGGAGTACAGGGTGTCGGTGCGCTGGTCCATGTCGATGAAGGAGAAGGCGGTGACCAGACGGGAATTCTCCACGAAGAGACGGTCGTACATCTTGGCGAATTCCTTCTCGTCCATGTCGGCGATGGCCTTGGAGGCCTCGTCCAGCTTGGCCTGGACCTCCTCGGAATAATTGCCATCCTCGTCGGGCTCCACCGTATCCATGTCAAAGCCTGTGACCTCCTTGACCATGTCGCGGTAAATGGCGTAGTGGTCGATATCCGAGCGGTAGGTGAAGTTGGAGACCTGGAAGTAGGTGTTCAGGGACATGGGGTAGACCATCATGGGGGTGATGAGTGCCTCCACGGGCTGGAGCACGGCGGCGTCCAGGTTGGCCGAGGACAGGATGTAGACCGTGTCGCGGTCCTCGTAGCGGGCGTAGTAGCCGGCCTTGGAGACGGTGGGATCACCCAGAGTCACCGTGTAGGTCTCGTTCGTCATGGTGGTGACGGTGTACCAGGTGGGCTTGTAGTCGTAGGTCACGGGGTTGCCGTTCTCGTCCACCTTGTCGGTGCCGTCCTCGTTCTTCTCCACCCGCTTCTCGGGGGCGAGGCCGTACTCGGAGTAGTCGATGGAGCCGTCGGGGAGACGGACGGGGTTCTCCAGCCTCTGCATGGAGATGGTGTAGCCGCAGCCCACCGACAGCTGGGCGAACAGCTCATCCACCAGAATGGCGGTGGGGCAGTCCTCCACCTCGAAGCGGTTGTTCTCGCCGCGGTTGACGATGATCTCACCCTTCTGGTTGTGGACCTCGATGCGCTTGATGACCTTGGAGAGGTCATTGGTGGAGGACTGGTCGTAGGTCAGCTGCTTGAACATCAGCACGCGCTGGCCAACGCCTACCACCTCGGTGCCGGTGGTGTCCACCACGGCGTAGATCTCGTACTCGCCCGTCTCGGGATCCACGTCCAGCTGGGTGCCCAGGTCGGTCAGATAGTAGCCGTCCTTGTCCACGTCGCAGATGACGCCGTCCTTGTAGAGGCCGTAAACGCCTTTTTTCTTCTTGATGGTGTACTCGATGCCGTCGAAGTCCTCGTACTCGTAGATGTCCACGATGACAGACACCACGCCGAAGGCCACGGCCAGCGCCACCGACAGGATGAGCAGGACCGCGATGGCCCGCTTCTGAGTGCGGATGGAGGACTTCTTGGCAGAAGTCCCCTTGGCGGCGGGCTTATCCCACTTGGCGCAGAGGGTCACGTCGGTCAGTGTCCCTCCCAGCATGGCCAGGTCCAGCACCGTCTCGGCGGTGACGCGGATGGCATCGGGGGAGAAGGGATCTCCGTTGGGGGCGATGTACCAGCCCCCGAAGACATAGCCCTTGCGGACAGCCTTGGGCATGGCGCCCACGCGGTCGCCCACCACGGCGGTGATGCGGGAGAGGGAGACCGAGCCCTTGCCCGGGTTGAATATCAGTTGAATTTCCTGCATGGGTGGGTTCCTCCTCTCAACGGAATTTTCTTCTGACCCGTACAGCCACGCCCGCGATGGTGAAGACCAGGACGGGGAGCAGGGTCATGAGGGCGGTGGTGCCCAGGGCGGAGCGGATATCCACGACGTAAGCGTCGGTATCCACCTCGTAGATCTTGAAGGCCTTGAACTCCAGGTCGGCGGGCATGACCTCTCGGCCCATGTGGCGGAGGGTGGCGGTCAGCACGTCGGCGTTGCCGTAGGAGGCGGAGTCCAGGATGGTGTCCGAGGCGAAATCGGTGGAGCCGAAGACCGCCACGTAGGAGGGCTCCTGGGTGGACAGGTAGTTGGTCTCCATGACGGTACGGGACTCGATGGACAGAGTCATGTAGTTGAAGCGGTTCAGATCCGTCGCCACCTGGTACTGCTTGCCGAAGGCCTCCAGGGAGGCGCCGGCGGTGGTCTTGAAGACGTCGTGGAAGTAGCGGGTGACGCCGTTGCGGTAGTAGGAGCCGTAGGTGTAGGCCTCGGTGACCCCATTGGTATCGTCGGGGACCACGTGGGTCTTCTTGTAGGACTCGGACATGGCGATGGCCACGGCGTTGGGGAAGACCACCTTGGCGGGGTAGGCCACGCTCCGCATATCCGAGGTGATGGAGGCGCCGCCGCCCGCGGTGACGTACTCGGCCAGGGGGACGTAGCCGTCCTTGTCCAGCTTGCTCTGCTGGTCGCGGATCAGGAGGTTATCCAGCTCGCCCTCGGCGTTCTTGGCGCGGCCCACGGTGATGCCCCACTCCTCCATGTACTCCTCCAGGACGGGAAGCTCGGGGGTGTCGGCGTCCACGAAGAGCATGAAGGAGTAAGCCTGGTCCAAAAACCTATCCAGCTTGTCGATCTCGCTCTGATCCCCCTCCACGAAGGCGGGGTTGCCCAGGCCCAGGAAGTCGGCCTGGGGATCGTAGGAGATGAGGAGACGGCAGTCGGCGGGGATCTCGTCCTTGGAAAGGTCGAGGGTCACCACGTCAAAGCCCGCGCGGTGGACCAGCTCACGGAGGGACTCACAGCTCTCCATGGCCTCGCCGTGGTTGGTGATGAAGGCGGCGATGGGAGATTCGGCGCGGGTCAGAGCCAGGAGCAGGGAAGCGATCTTCTGCTCGCCGTTGTAGGCCCACTGCTCGCCCGCGTCGTTCTTCAGATAGAAGTAATCGTAGGAGCAGACGCGGTACTCGGTGCCGAACTCAAAGATGATCTGGTGGGAATAGATGTTGGTGGAGGAGGTAGCCTTGTACTTCTGCACCTGGGAGGGGTTCTTCTCGATGTTGAGGTACTCCACCTTGACGGCGTCGGGGAACTCCTTCTGGAGGGCCAGGACGCTGTACTGCACCAGGCGCAGCTTGTCGATGGAGTAGACCTTATCCTTCTCGGCGCAGAACTTGACGTTGATGGTGATGGGCTCCTCGCCGGCCTCGGCGCGGCGGGCGTTCATCTCCTGCACCATGGGGATGGCGTAGTTACGGACCACCTCCATGAATTCCTCGGTGGGGGTGTACATGGAGACCTCGGGGCGGGAGGTGTACTTGGTGACGGTAGAGTCCACCTGCCACATGAAGCGGTCGGCCAGGAAGGAGAAGAGGACGTTGACCGCCAGCACCGCGGCGATGACCGCCACCGTGACGGCGGCGCCGACGACGCGGCGGGTACCCCTGCGAGGCATATTCGATTGATTGTTCATGCGAATCTCCTCCTGATGAGTACGATGAGTCCCCAGACCGTGACGATCAGAACGGGGATCGCCACGAGGGCGATGGTGATGTTTCGTGCCTGGGCGGTGGTGAGGATGTGGATGGTGTCGTCCGAGAAGGGCTGGGACTTCAGCTCCACGGGGACCTCGGTCTTGCCCATGGCCTCCAGGGCGGTGAGCAGGAAGGCGGCGTTGCCGTATCCGCCGCCCTGGAGGGTGGCTTCAATGGCGAACTCGGTGGAGGAGCAGACCAGCACCGAGGCGTTGGTAGACGAATCCTGAGTCAGGGTCACCAGGTCGTAGCCCTCGGCGGTGCGGTCCACGGGACGGCCGCCTGCCCAGGCCTCGGCTCCCGCGTAGGTGCGGAGCAGGGGAGTCAGGGTGCGGGTGCCGTTTACGTAGTCGCCGTTCGATGCGGCGAAGGCGTCGGGAATCCGGATCGCGGTGGCGTTGGCGGCGCGGAGGACTCCGTCGATATCCGCCATGATCTCACTGCCGCGGCCTGCGGAGGGGATACGGCCCAGAAGGGTGTAGCCGTCGGTGGTGATGGAGTGAGCGGTGTCGCGGAGAGCGAAGCACTCCTCCACGCCCTCGGCTCCGGTATCGTGGGCGAAGGTCACGCCCCAGCCCGTGAGGTAGGTCTCGATGTTCTCGAAGCCCCCGGCGGCGAAGGTGTCGGCGGAGACGAAGTACATGAACTTACCGCCCTTGGCGAGGTAGGCGTCCAGCTTGTCGATCTCGGAGATGCCCGAAACGCCGTCCGCCGAGGTGAAGTCGCGGGCGGGGTTGTAGGAGACCAGGAGACCGCAGTCGGCGGGGATCTCAAAGGACAGGGCGTCCAGGTAGTTGATCATGTAGCCCGCGTCGGTGAGGGCGTACATGAGGGCGTAGTCCTCGGTGGACTCGCCGTGGTTGAGGGTGAAGTAGGCCACGGGGGCGTCGGGGGAGACCACCGCCTTCATGGCTACGGCAAATCTCTTCTCGCCGTTGTAGGCCGAGGGGTTCTCGCTGTCCCCCACGGGGAAGAGGAAGAAGTCACGCAGGGTACAGACGCGGGACTCCTCGCCGCAGGCCACCACCACCGAGGTGGAGGCGGTAACGCCGTACGCACGGGCGATCTTGGGGTTCTCCCAGACGTTGAGAAATTCGATCTTCACCGTATCGGGGTATTTTTCGGCCAGCTCCTCGGCGGTGTTCAGGACGTAGCTCTGGGTGACGTCGGCGCGGATGTTCTCCTCCTCGTCGCAGAAGATGAGGCGGATATCCTCGTCTGCCTTGGGGATGACGAACTCATCCAGGTAGCCGTAGCAGGTGTCGGTGACGGGGTAGAGGAGGGTGGGGTTCATGTTGACGTACCAGCCGTAGCGCATGGCCAGGGAGGTGACCGAGGCGTTGAGCAGGATGACCACCACCACGATCAGCACCGTCAGAGCCACCGTTACGCCGCCGTGTCGGAGGGCTTTTTTGGAGGCTGTAGTTGCCATATTCGTGATTCCTTTCTGTATCGTGTGGGATCAGTTCCATCTCCGCTTCTCGTAGACGCGGACGGTCAGGAACACGAAGACGAAGCAGATGGAGGCGTAGTAGAGGATGGAGGCGAAGTCAAAGAGACCGTTCTGGAAGTTGCCGAAGCGGGAGTAGACCGAGATCCAGGACAGGACCATGCGGATCCAGTAGACGTCGATCAGACTGTTGACGAGACCCAGGCCCAGCATGAGGAAGATGATGGCGATGGTCACCACGGCGGCGGCCAGCTGGTTCTCGGTGAGGGCGGAGATGAAGGTGCCCAGGGCGATGAAGGCCGCGCCCAAAAGGAGCAGGCCCACCAGATTGCCGATCAGCTCACCGGTCACGGGGCCGATGTGGTAGAACTCGTAGGACTGGTTGCCCCGCTCGGCGTTGGCGATGGCGTAGATCGGGATGAAGTTGATGCAGGACACCAGAAGGGAACCGCCGAAGACGGTCAGGGCCGCCAGGAACTTGCCCATGACCATGCCCGTGATGGTGACGGGGGCGGTCAGCAGCAGCTGCTCGGTGCGGAGCTTGCGCTCCTCGGCGAAGAGGCGCATGGTGAGCAGGGGGATCAGAATGCCCATGGCGAACATCATGATGGTGAAGTAGGTGGTGGTGCTGTAGCTGGAGGAGATGATGGTGGTGTAGCAGCAGATCAAGGCCGCCAGACCCAAAAACGCACCCGTATAGATGTACCCGATGGGGTTGATGAAGAAGGAGCGAAGCTCCTTTTTGTAGATAGCAAACATAACGTATTCCTTTATCCTGTGTGATTTGTGTACGGGCGCGGGATCACTCGTCATCCTCGTCGGAGACCAGGGCGGAGCTTTCCTCCCGCTTCTTGTCGGCGTCGGCCACCAGGCCCTCGGCCACCTGGGACTCCAGGGCGACTCGCTGCTTGGCCTTGGCGCGGCGGGTGTAGCGGGTGGGGGTGTCGTCCTCCTCGGACTTGTTGACCACCGTGATGAAGATGTCCTCCAAAGACAGGCCCAGGGCCTCCAGGCCGATGAGAGCCCAGCCTCGGTCGGCCAGGGTGAAGAACAGCTTCTTGCGGATGTCCACACCGGGGGCGGACTCGATCATGTAGGTGGTGGCGTCCCCATCCTTTTCGGCCAGAGCCTCGGCGTAGACGATGCCCTGCATATCCTTCAGGGTGGACAGCACCTGGTTCTGGGGACCGCAGACCTTGGCGTTGAAGCGGCGGTTGTTCTCAATGACCCGGGTGATGTTCTCGGTCTTCTCGTCGGCCACGATGCGTCCCTTGTTGATGATGACGATGCGGTCGCAGACGGCCTGGACCTCCTGGAGGATGTGGGTGGACAGGATGACGGTGTGATCCTTACCCAGGGAGCGGATCAGATTGCGGATCTCGATGATCTGCTTGGGGTCCAGACCCACCGTAGGCTCGTCGAAGATGATGACCTTGGGAGAGCCGATCAGCGCCCCCGCGATGCCCACGCGCTGGCGGTAGCCCTTGGACAGGTTCTTGATGACGCGCTTGCGGACGTCCCCGATGCGGACCACCTCGCAGACCTCGCCGATGTGGGCCTCGCGGGGAAGCTTGCAGCCCTTCAGCTCGTAGTTGAAGTTCAGGTACTCGTCCACCGTCATGTCCAGGTAGAGGGGAGGCTGCTCGGGGAGGTAGCCGATCTGCTTTTTGGCGTTCAGTGGATCTCCCAGCACGTCGATGCCCGCCACACTGACCCGCCCCGCGGTGGAGGAGAGGTAGCCCGTGAGGATGTTCATGGTGGTGGACTTACCCGCGCCGTTGGGGCCCAGGAAGCCGACGATCTCCCCCTCGCCGATGGAGAGGCTGATGTCGTCCACGGCGCAATTGGAGCCGTAGTTCTTGACCAGATGCTCAATTTGAATCATGATAGATCCTTTCTTGCGGCGTACCCGAGGGATACGCCGATATTTTTCTCTTGCGGATGCCCGATGGTGATGGGTATCCATAATAATACATTCTACAGTATATCATATTATTGTAACGAATTTATGAATTCATAAAGTACATGAGGGAAATTTATTGATCTTTCCGATTTTTTTGCAGGAGAAACAGGGGGCAAATTTGGGTTTGACGGGGTGTTTGGGTTGGCACGAACACCCGTGGGGAGCGACGCCCTCGTCGCTCCGCCACATAGAACACACCAATATGTATTCGGATGTAAAGGTAAATAACAAATATCCGACAATAGACAAAGGCAATTTTCAGGTTGCGGAGCGGTGAGGGCACCGCTCCCTACAATGGGTTATTGGCAACCGAACCATCGTGCCGACAGCCCGCCAAATCGCAACGAAAAAATCCCCGCCCGGATATCCGAGCGAGATGTAACATGCTGTGTTGCAAATCGTGCGCGCTGTCGCAGGATCCTTGCTTGACTTTTGCACAAGGCTGTGGTATAATTTGTATCGAAAATTATGTCCGAATACGAGGAGACTATCATGAGCTTTGGGAAAAATGTAGGATATTATAGGAAAAAGATGAAAATGACCCAGGATGAATTGGCAGAGCGCCTATACGTTTCCCGCCAAACCATCTCCCGCTGGGAGACCGATGCGATTTTACCCGACGTAGAAACGGTGATCCGGCTCTGCGAGCTGTTTGAATGCAACATGGACACTCTCGTACGCGGTGATGCAGAGATACAGAGCGAAGCATCCGACTCATCCCCCGCAAAAGAAAATACGCAACCCCCAACACCTCCCAAAAGCTCTGCGGACCGATGGTTGCTGGGAGAGCGGATCAATAAAGCCGTCAGTTCTACCGTCATGCTCATAGCCTTAATCGTGTTCCTGCTCTGCGGGATCCTGTGGGGATTGTGGCACCCCGCATGGATTGCCTTTGTTATCGGTGCGCTGCTCTGCGGAATCAGCGGTATCATCATTCATGCCATTTTTCAACGGTGAACTTTTGGATTAAATAAGCCGGCCATCACGGCGCAACAAACGAGTAGCCCTCGTTCCGAAATGGAACGAGGGCTATTAAATACATATTTATGATATTGGGTTTACGGTAAATTACTCCCTGTACAGATAATTGAACCGCCCAATCGGCGCGGTATCACCGTTGGCATAGAAGTCCATAACGGTGGCCTCCTGCATATTGTCGCTCCACTTGAACTCGAAGTTCAGCTTGCCCTCCAGACCCACCAGGGCGCGGGGGACGGCGACGGTCAGGGTATCGCCCGAAACACGGAAGGTAGCGGTGCCGATCTGCTCCCAGGTAAAGCTCCCCTCCTCCAGGGTGCGGACGTACTTCTCGATGGAGGCCTGATTCTTCTTGCCCATCTTGCGGTTGATGACGAAATCGTATCCCTCCCAGCCCGTGGCCTTGGAGCGGTCGGTGTCGATGAACAGGGTCATCCAGCCGTCGCCCTCTCTGGGGGTGATGGTGTCGGCGCACTTGACGCGGAAGTAGATATTCTCGTCGTCGCGGGAGACGCGGGCCTCCACGATATCGTTGCGGCCGGTGGTGTTGACGTAGTGGTAATCACCGAAGCCGTCCCAGTCGCGGTGGATGGTGGTGCCCTTGGGGTTGCGGTAGACGGGGGTCACGGCGCTCCAGGCCTTGGCTCCCGACATGAGATCCACGATCCCCGCGGGGGAGGTTGCCTGACGGGGGGCGGCACCCTTGAAGCGGCGGATGTTGTGGGCCAGCTGGAGGTAGTAGGTGTCCAGGTAGCCGTCCTTGTCCATCTCAATGTCGCGGCTGTGCTCGCGGTCGTACTGATCCACCATGGCCAGCTGGGTGGACTCGTTGTCCGACAGCCAGGGCTCGTGCCACTGGCCCATGATCCACTCGTTCCAGCCCGTGACGAAGACGATATCGGGATCGAGATCCAGGGCGCGCTCCCACTGCTCCTGGACGTTGTAGCCATACTTGTAGGAGTCGGGGGTCAGAAGATCGTGACCGTGCTGACCCGTATAGCTGCGGCCGAAGGTCTTCACGTCGTTGAAGTGGGTGCAGATGCGGTCCTTGTTGGCGTTCTGTCCCACGCCTACGGTGACCATCTCACAGCTTCCGTCGGGGCGGGTGACGTACTTGTGCTGGGGGTAGACCTCCAGCCAGCCCCACTGCTGGTTGTTCCAAGGTCCACAGCCGTAGCCGGGCTGACCGGGACGGAAGGTGAAGAAC
The DNA here is from genome assembly GCA_017626655.1 of Clostridia bacterium. The sequence continues at coordinate 10,781 of JAGAIH010000471.1, forward strand.
TCGCGGATCTCGTTGAGGATACGGGTATCAGCCTCGCAGGTACCCTCGGCGGGGAGGGCGTCGGGATAACCCATGACCATGGGCTTGCCGTCCAGCATATACCACAGGTCGGAGTACAGGCCGGGCTTGTAGACGTTCTGGTACAGGGAGCGGAGCATCCGCTCGGTGGTCTCCTGGGGGCCGAAGTTGAGCATGAAGGCCACCTTGGGCACCTTGATGCCGTCAGCCTTGGCCTCGCGGAGTCCCTTGAATAGAGGCTCGTAGGCGGAGCGCCAGGTCAAAGCCCCGTTGGTGCAGTCAAAGAGCAGGAAATCCACACCAGCGGCCGAGAGCAGAGCGGCGTGATGGCGGATGACGTAGGGGTCGGAGTCGCGGTAGAAGCCGTAAAAAGGCTCGTGCCAGTAGGGCTGGAAGGGACGCTCGCCCCAGGCGGGGTGATCCTTGCGGTATTCGGCGGCGGGGTACTTGTCCAGCACCTCCACCACGTCCACGGGGCGGAGGTCGGCGTGGCCCTCGTGCCAGGTCCAGTAGAAGATGCCCACCTGCTTGTCCTTCTTTTTGCCCACGTCCTCCACCGACGCCACCTTGCGGCCCAGCATATCGGTGGCCTCCCAGGTGTCGTAGCCCAGGTCCAGGGTGGCCTTCTCGGGGATGGGCTCGTAGGTGATGCCTGCGTAGACAGGCTCGCCGGATGCCTCAAAGGACAGGAGCTTGGCGCTGCCGCGCAGGGCGATGGTCACGTCGTGGACCCCCTCGGTGGGGTCGATCTCGCACCGCGCCTCGGTGTCCTCGTTGTCGTAGCTGGTGAAGGCGATGACGCCGATGTCCTTGCCGTCGGCCTTGATGTAGCCCAGGGTCGTGTTGCCCGAGTGGGCGAAGCGGATGCGGACGCTGATGCTGCCCGTACCGAAGTCTACCTTGTCGGCCCGCCAGAGCTTGGCTTCTTTATCGAGATACAGTTCTGCCATGTGCATATCCTCACTTGCGTTCAGAGTCGGGGTGATCTTCCCCGCATGACCATAGTACCATAGAATGAGGAAAATGTCAACAAGTTTTGATGAAAAAATATTGACTAATTGCTATATATGTTGTATAATAGTCACAACACCCTACCGCGTCTTTGCCTTCCCCAGCGGGGAAGGGGGACCGCGAAGCGGTGGATGAGGAGAGCCAATTGCTGATACCCTGACGGAGGAGCGGATAACCTATGCAATATAACTATAACAAGAACCACACCTCCCTTTCTAAGACTCTCCGCAAAAAGATGACCCCTGAAGAAAAACACCTCTGGTACGATCTCCTTAAACGCCTCCCCGTAACTGTTAACCGCCAAAAAACCATCGGTGACTTCATTGTTGACTTCTACATTGCAAGCGCAAGGCTCGTTATCGAGATCGACGGTCAACAGCACAATTCTTCCGAGCACGCCGAAGCGGACCGCAAGCGGGACTTTGATCTGTGCAAACTCGGAAATACCGTGTTGCGGTACTCGAATCGGGATATCCGTGAGCGGTTTTCGGTGGCGTGTGAGGATATTTTGAGACACTTGGGGCTGAGTTATGAGGATTTGAAACCTAAAAAGTAGCTATTGGCTTTGCTTTTATGTGGTTGGCACCTCCGGTAGGTGCGTGGAAATTCGCTCTCCTCATCCACCGCTTCGCGGTCCCCCTTCCCCGCTGGGAAAGGCCAAGGACGCGGAACTCAATTATGAAAGCATACCCTTATGAAGGAGGATATGAAATGAAAACCAAGAAGTACGCCCCCCGCCGCGCCCTGGCCCTTGCCCTCGCCGTCCTCATGGCCCTGAGCACCGTCACCGCCGTGGGATACACCGCCATCCTCTCGGCCTTCGCCGCCGAGGGCGTGGACAAGTACGCGCCGAACGGCACCGTCCTGGTCTCCAAGGACGCCAAGGTTTCCGTCTCGGCCTGCACCAACCAGCGGGCAGGCTCCGAGAACAGCTACGAGATGCCCTCCGAGACCTGGACCAAGATCAACCTGACCGACGGCCAGATCGGCAACGGCGGTTGGTCCTGCCAGCCCTACGACCGAGAGATGGACCACACCAAGCCCGTCACCGTCACCCTGGAGCTGGTCACCCCCTCCGAGGTCTGCGCCGTGACCCTCTTCCCCCACGGCCAGTTCCCCGCCAAGTACGAGATCCGGGTCTCCTCCGACGGTAAGACCTATGAGAAGGTGGCCGAGGACGCGGGTATGCCCATCAACCAAAGCTCCCCCAAGTCCTACAGCTTCGCCGCCAAGAAGGCCAAGTTCGTCCAGCTCCACATCATCGAGCGCAACCCCGCCACGGGTCCCGACGGCGCTCTGGCCCAGCTGGGTGAGATCGCCGTCTTCGGTGTCGCTACCGCCGACGTGACCCTGGACCGCACCATGCTGGAGCTGTTCGTGGGCGAGACCGACAAGCTCTCCCCCGTCTTCGTGGGCACCAAGGACACCTTCCCCGTCACCTTCAAGAGTGCCGACACCTCGGTAGCCACCGTGGCCGCCGACGGTACGATCACCGCCAAGAAGTTGGGCAAGACCACCGTCACCGCCACCTGCGCCCAGCTGAACAAGACCGTCACCTGCTCGGTCGAGGTGGTACAGACCAAGCACTCCTTCGACGAGAACATCATGATCTCCATCTTCTGGCCCCCCACGCCCGAGTATATCACCGACGAGCAGTACAAGCTCCTGGCCGACGCGGGGGTCAACTGGGTCATGGGCGCAGGCGAGGAGACCCTGGCCACCGTGGAGAACCAGAAGAAGATGCTGGAGCTGTGCGCCAAGTACGGCATCGGCATGACCGTCTCCGACGGCAACTTCGGCGGCTCCCTGCTGAATAAGAGCGAGACCCAGATCGCCGCCGCCGTGGCCCGCTACAAGAACGTCCCCGCCGCATACGGCTTCTACATCCTGGACGAGCCCTTCAACCCCAACGCCTATCTGGACGCCTACATCAACCTCAAGAAGGCCGCTCCCGACGCCTACATGCACCTCAACTTCCTCCCCAGCGGCTCCTACGGCTCGGAGGAGATCTACAAGGCCCAGATGAACGACTGGGCCAGACTGACCGCCTCGGCGGGCTACCCTCTGGACTACCTCATGTTCGACCGCTACCCCTTCCCCCTCCAGGCGGGTGCCATGGACCGCGCGGGCTTCTTCAAGAACGTCCGCTCCTGCTATGAGGTGGGTCTGAAGAACGACGTCAAGACGGGTCTGTACATCCAGACCGTCTGCCAGGAGGTGGCCTTCCGCCGTCCCACCGACAGCGAGATCCGCTACCAGATGTACGCCTCCCTGGCCTTTGGCTACAAGCAGCTCTCCTTCTTCACCTGGTTCACCCCCGTCAACCGCTCCGAGCCCTTCAAGGACGGTATCATCGCCCCCGACGGTACCCCAAACAAGCACTACGAGACCATCAAGACCATCAACCACGAGATCCTCGCCATCGGTGAGACCCTGGTCAAGTGCGACGCCCTGGAGGTCTATTTCAACGGCCCCGACACCTACGGCCAGCCTACGCCCCCCGCCGACTTCTTCGTCCAGGCCGACAAGAAGGATTCGGTGATCCTCTCCTTCCTCCGCCACAAGGAGACGGGGCGCAACTACCTCATGGTGGTCAACAACAACTACGGCGCCAAGCAGGAGGTCGAGCTGACCTTTGATGCCGCCATCAAGTCTGTCTCCGAGGTCAGCCGCGTGGACGGCTCCCTGAAGGCCCTGAAGCTGGACGGTCAGAAGCTGAAGCTCACCCTCCCCGCCGGTGACGCCATGTTCATCGCCCTGCCCGAGGGCTTCGATCACTATGACGCCCCCGAGGGCCAGCCCGCCGCCACCACCAACCTGGCCATCGACGCCATGATCACCGCCCCCTATTCCGCAGGCTCCGACGGCTGGTACATCTCCTGCCTCCAGGACGGCCAGCGCATCTCCGAGGGCCTGGGCAACGGCTGGAGGACCGAGAACCGCAAGGCCTCCTAC
>JAGAIH010000472.1 GCA_017626655.1 Clostridia bacterium
AGGTCTACTCGTGGAACACCTACGAGTGTATCGCCCCCGAAAAACGCAAATAAAAACACCACATAGAAAGGAACCCACCATGAAATTCACCGAAATGCCCTACACCCGCCCCGACATGGAGGCCGCCAAGACCGAGGTCGCCGCCTTCACCGCCCGCCTGACCGAGGCAACCGACTACGCTACCGCCAAGGCCGTCTTCCTGGAGTACCAGACTTCCCAGAAGCACCTCATGACCCTCTGCACTCTGGCCGAGATCCGCCACTCCATCGACACCCGCGACGAGTTCTACGACGGCGAGGTCAAGTACATCAACGCCGCCATGCCCGAGGTGCAGGAGTACGCCCAGGGCTTCACCGCCGCCCTGCTGAATTCCCCCTTCCGCGCCGATTTTGCCGCCGAGTACGGTGACCTCCTGTTCGTCAACGCCGAGATCGCCTTAAAATCCTTCTCCCCCGAGATCATCCCCGAGATGCAGGCCGAGAACGATCTGACCATGGCCTATGAGAAGCTGTTGGCCTCCGCCCAGATTCCCTTTGAGGGCGGCACCTACACCCTCTCCCAGCTCACCCCCTTCAAGACCGACCCCGACGACGCCCGCAGACTGGCCGCGTGGAAGGCCGAGGGTCAGTGGTACAAGGACAACCAGGCCGAGCTGGACCGCATCTACGACGAGCTGGTAAAGCTCCGCGACACCATGGGCAAGAAGCTGGGCTACGAGGGCTACACCACCCTGGGCTACTACCGCATGGGCCGCAACTGCTACGGAGAGGCCGACGTGAAGCAGTTCCGCGCCGCCGTGGTCAAGTACCTGGTCCCCGTGGCCGACGCCATCTACCGCGCCCAGGCCGAGCGGTTGGGCAAGACCTACCCCATGAGCTTTGCCGACAACGCCCTCATGTTCCGCTCGGGCAACCCCCGCCCCGCAGGCACCGCCGAGGATATTCTGAAGCAGGGCGACAAGTTCTATGACGAGCTGTCCCCCGAGACCTCCGAGTTCTTCCGCACCATGCGGGCCGGGGAGCTGCTGGACGTCCTCTCCACCGAGGGCAAGCAGGGCGGCGGCTACTGCACCGGTATTCCCGACTACGAGGTCCCCTTCATCTTCGCCAACTTCAACGGCACCCAGGGCGACGTGGAGGTGGTCACCCACGAGGCAGGCCACGCCTTCGCCTGCTGGATGAACCGCGACCGCATCCCCATGGACTATATGTGGCCCTCCATGGAGGCCTGCGAGGTCCACTCCATGTCCATGGAGTTCTTCGCTTGGCCCTGGGCCGAGGGCTTCTTCGGGGCCGACACCCGCAAGTTCCTCTACAGCCATCTGGCAGGGGCGCTGACCTTCATCCCCTACGGCACCATGGTGGATCACTTCCAGCACGAGGTCTACGCAAAGCCCGATATGACCCCCGCAGAGCGCCACGCCGTGTGGAAGGAGCTTCTGGGCGTGTATATGCCCTGGGTGCGCCTGGACGGTGAGATCCCCTTCTACGCCGAGGGCGAGGGCTGGCAGAGACAGCACCACATCTACTCCTCCCCCTTCTACTACATCGACTATTGCCTGGCCCAGACCGTAGCTCTCCGCTTCTGGGCCATGATCCAGAACGACCTGACCGACGCGTGGGCCCACTACATGGCCTACACCAAGGAGGGCGGCAGTAAGACCTTCACCGATCTCTTGAAGCACGCCGGACTGGACACCCCCTTCGACGAGGCCTGCCTGCGGGCGGTCTGTGAGGAGGCCAGCAAGTGGCTGGGTGAGTTTGACCTGGGCGGGATCGTGTAAGGAGAGCTCCCATGAATAAGCCCTTCTGCGATTGGTTTTCCCGCCCGCCCGCTCATTGTCATGACGGCGTATACTACTTTGACTCTGACCGTGACGCAGACTACTTTGATGAATCCAATGTGGCGATTTGGCGGGACGGAAGAATGAAGCGCAACTTTCACAGCGATTTCTTCCTTAATAACCCCGCCTCCCGCCGTCTCGTGGATCACATCGTCGGGCAAGGCGTTCCCGTGGTGGAGATCGCTTGCGGTCCGGGTATGGGACTTACTCCATCGGTGAAGCGGTTGGCGCCGGATCACGTATGCCTGGCAACAGACGCAAGCGCCCTTGTGATCGAGGAGTGGAAACGGTATCTGGACGAGAATGAGGCTGTCAGTAATTTGGAACTAGCCCAGTTCTCACTCATGGATATTCCGTTTCGGGATAACACGGTCCCTGCCTATTCCAGTTATATCGGGATATCCTCTACGCGTAACGGCGAGGAGGGACATGAGCAGGCGTTGCGGGAGATCTACAGGACCTTGATGAAAAACGGCTTTTTGTATACCATCGAAACGACGTGGACGGACACCGAGGCCATGCTCCGGGTGTTCCGTGAAACGGGAAAGACTCCGTG
>JAGAIH010000473.1 GCA_017626655.1 Clostridia bacterium
CCCGCGCTCCTTGGAGCCGACTACCGTGGCGGCGGAGAGGATGGAAGCGTTGAGGTGGAGGATGTTTTGCGGCATGGCGGTCTCCTTTAATTCGTAATTCGCAATTCGTAATTCGTAATGAATGATGGGCAGTGAGGAGGAAAACACCTATTTCCCGTTCCCCCCATTACGAATTACGCATTACGAATTACGAATTTTTCATTAGAATCCCCCGTTTCCCCTTGCATTATACCTAAAAATGTGGTATAATCAAATTAAGTATATCCGCAGGCGGGGAAGGACCCCGCAAAACTCATAGATAAAGGAGAAGGATCATGGATCTGAAAATCGGCTCTCTCATAAACGGCTTCCGTGTCGTCCGCGACGGGGATGTCCCTCTGCTGAACGCCCACTACTGGAAGCTTATCCACGAGGCAACCGGCGCCACCCTCTACTACTCCGACCGCGACGACGGCCAGATGGTCTTCTCGGTGGGATTCCGCACCCTCCCCGAGGATGATACCGGCGTCTTCCACATCCTGGAGCATTCCTGCCTGGACGGCTCCCAAAGCTACCGGCTCAAGGAGCCCTTCGTCAACCTCCTCAAGACCTCCATGGCGGTGGATCTCAACGCCATGACCTTTGAGGACAAGACCATCTACTACTTCATCTCCACCAACGAGCAGGACTACCTCAACCTCATGTCGGTGTACATGGACGCCGTCTTCAATCCCCTGCTCCTCACCGACCGCCGCATCTTCGAGAAGGAGGCCTGGCACATCGAGCCCGCGGGGGAGGGTAAGGTCGCCATTTCGGGCGTGGTCTTCAACGAGATGCAGGGCAACGACAACCAGCCCGACTACATCATGTGGATGCAGAACGAGAAGCAGCTCTTCCCCGACCTGTTCTTCCGCTTCAACTCGGGCGGCGACCCCGCGTTCATCCCCGACCTGACCTACGAGCAGTTCAAGGCTACCTACGACCGCTTCTATTCCACTCAGAATTCCATCTTCTACCTGTCGGGCAACATGGGCCTGGAGGCCGAGCTGGCCCATATCGACGGCGTTCTCACCGCCAAGGGTAAGTCCACCCGGGACAAGCCCGCTCCCGCCCCTCTCCAGGCGCCCGTGGTCAGCCCCGACGGGACCGTGTTCTACCAGCTGGCGGATAACGAGGAGATCGCGGGGAATACTCACCTCATGCTGACCTATGTCCTCGGTGAGGACAAGTCCGCCGAGGTGCTGGCCTTCGCGCTCCTGTCCCGCTACCTGGCCGAGAACACCGAGTCTCCCCTGACCAAGGCCGTCCTGGATGCCGGCGTGGGCCAGGACTTCGGCATGGCCTGCGAAGGCGATTACCGTCAGCCCATGCTCTACTTCACCCTGGGCAAGTCTGACCCCGAGTGCGCCGAGGGATTCCGCACTGCCGTTCTGGACACTCTGAAGAAGCTCTGCGAGGAGGGCATCGACCGTGAGCGCATGGCCGACCTGGTAGAGAGCCACGAGACCGACTGCCGTCGCGCCTCCCTCAGCGTCAAGACCGGCTTCCGCATCATGGAGTCCTTCCTCCGCGCCCACGTCCAGTCCGATGACGCCAACCCCGTCAACGACCTGGCCGCTCTCCGGGATGCTATGGCCGCCGACGACCGCTACTTCGAGCATCTCATCGAGACGTACATCCTGAACAGCAACCACTGGGCGCTGACCAAGTGTATCCCCTCCCGCACCCTCACCGAGGAGAAGCGGGCCAAGATGACCGCCCGCTTTGAGGCCGAGGCCGAGAAGGTCAACGCCACCGAGGGTGGTTACGCCGCCCTGGAGGCCAAGATGGCCACCTTCAATGAGTACCTCACCGCCCCCGATTCCCCCGAGGCCGAGGCATCCGTCCCCCACCTCTCCCCCGCCGACATCAACACTACCTCCGACGCCCGCGACATGGCCGAGGAGATCGCCAAGGTGGGCGGCTGTGAGGCCAAGTCCCTGTCCTACATCACCGACACCAACGGCATGGTCATGGCAGGCCTGCTCTTCGACCTCTGCGGTCTCAACGAGGACGAGCTGTTCTACGTCCGCTGTCTCCACGACGCCCTCATGAGCCTGCCCGCAGGGAAGTATTCGGTCCCCGAGCTGACCCAAAAGTGGGTGAGCCTCCACACCAACGCGGGGCTGGGCCTGCGTGTGGAGACCACGGGAGACGCCTACCTGGCCGTCAACCTGGACGCCCCCGCCGAGATGCTGACCGAGGCCGTGGCGCTCCTGGGCGAGTACCTGTCCGTTCCCGTCTTCGACCGCACCATCCTCTCCCGCCTGTTCTCCAACGCCTCGGGGATCCGCAACATGATGATCCGTCGCGGCAACATGACCGCCCTGCGCCTGGCTACCCGCGCCCTTTCGCTGTCGGGTGTCTACGACGAGTACCTGTCGGGCGAGTCGGCCTACCGCCGCCTGTCCGAGCTGGCCAACCGCTTCGAGGACAACGCCGACGCCCTCATCGAGGGCATGGCCAAGGTCTGGGACAAGCTGACCAAGACCGTCGCCCCCATCGCCTACTTCACGGGTGAGCAGGAGGCCTACGAGGCCTGGAAGACCGCCATCGCGGGCCTGTCCACAGGCTCCGCCATCGCTCCCAAGGCCGCCTGCCCCCTGGCCCTCCTGCCCCGTGAGAACTACGCCCTCACCATCCCCGGCGAGGTCAACTACTGCGCCGAGGTCTACGACCTGGCCGATGCGGGCGTAGCCTTCAGCCCCAAGCTGTCGGTCATCCACACTCACCTGTACAGCAAGTGCTTCTGGGATGAGATCCGCGCCAAGGGCGGCGCGTACGGCGCCTCCGCCATCGGCTTCCGCCAGGGCATCGTGGGCTACGTCTCCTACCGCGATCCCCGCGTCACCGACACCTTCGGCGTCTACGGCGGCGTCCCCGCCTGGATCGAGGCGAATATGCCCTCCGAGGAGGAGATCGGCTCCATGATCGTCTCCACCGTGGGCTCTGCCTACTTCGCCCCCAGAAGCCCCATCGACCTGGGCAACGCCGCCCTGGCCCGCTACCTGGTCGGCCAGACCGCCGCCGATCGCCAGGCCGAGATCGAGACCATCCTGACCACGAACGCGGAGGACTTCAAGGCCTACGCCGAGACCATCCGCGCCCTCCAGACCGCGGGCAAGGGCATCAAGACCGTCCTGGGCGGCGTGGACGCCGTCAAGGCCTCGGGACTCTTTGAGGACGACCGCATCAAGGAACTGTAATTCACCCCCATAAAGGAGAAGAATATGGAACAGAACCAAAAAGCGCCCATCGTGGTCTCCATCGCGGGACTTCCCAAGCGCAAGCAGAAGAAGGTGGTGGGTCGCATCACCAAGGAAGTAACCAAGGATAAGGGCTTCAAGAAATCGGTCAAGAAGGCCGGCAAGGAAGCGGGACAGAAGATCCCCAAGGTGGTCAAGGAGGCCGCTGTCAAGGCCGCCGTGGAGGCGACTCTGGGCACCAAGACGGGTGAGCCCGCCATCCCCGAGAAGAAGACGGGGCTGGAGATCTACACCGAGCTGGTGGGGAAGTTCGCTGCCGCCCGCAAGAAGAACCAAAAGAAGCAGGCTAAGAAGCTGAAGGCCGCCAAGAAGGCGGGCTACGACCCCAAGACGGGCTTCTATAAGCTCCAAAAGGCCGACAAGATCAAGACCGCCAAGAAGGTCAAGCTCAAGAAGGTCAAAAAGAAGTAAGGGAGGAGCGATGCTATGAGTAAGAAGATCGCCGTCATCACGGGTGCCTCCTCGGGCATGGGCCGTGAGTTCGTGCTGGCCCTGGACAAGGAGCAGGAGTTCGACGAGCTGTGGCTCATCGCCCGCCGCCGCGACCGCCTGGAGGCCCTGACCGCCGAGACCCGCGCCGCCGTCCGCGCTATCCCTCTGGATCTGGGCGAGCAGACCGAGATCGACAAGTACAAGGAGCTTCTGGACGACGAGAAGCCCGACGTCCGCGTGCTGGTCAACGCCGCGGGCTTCGGTAAGTTCAAGGCCTTCACCGACCTCTCTTTGGAGGAACAGCTGGCCATGATCGACCTCAACGACAAGGCCCTCGTTTCCATCACCTACCTCACCCTGCCCTACATGACCGAGGGCGCCTGCATCTACCAGCTGGGCAGCCTCTCCTCCTTCCAGCCCGTCCCCTACATCAACGTCTACGGAGCCTCCAAGGCCTTCGTCCTCAGCTTCTCCCGCGCCTTGAACAAGGAACTGCAAAAGCAGAAGAGAGGCATCAAGGTTATGGCGGTCTGCCCCGGCTGGGTCTCCACCGACTTCTTCGACCGCGCCGTGGTGGACAACGACACCATCGTTTACTACAACCGCTTCTATACCGCTGAGGCGGTCATCAAGCGCGCTCTGAAGGACATGAAGAAAGGGAAGGACGTCTCCATCTGCGGCTTCCCCATCCGTATGCAGGTATACGCTACCAAGCATCTGCCTCATGGGATCGTGATGGAAATCTGGTGTAAACAGCAGAAGAAGTGAGATGAGAATTGGGGTTTAGCGGTGCGTTCTCCCGTTCTCGAGCGAAGCGAGATGACCTTCCCCTTTGGGGAAGGTGGCGCGCCCGAAGGGCGTGACGGATGAGGTAATAACGCTGGCCCATCAAGATCTTTTTAGCCCTGACATCGTACCTCATCCACCATCCTTCGGATGGTCCCCCTTCCCCAGAGGGGAAGGTTGGAGAACGAGTCTCAACTCACCGACCAACCCAAATTTGAAGCACCGCGCCCCACAAAAACGGAGAGGAACCAACTCGGCTCCTCTCCGTTTTTATGAATCTCGGATCAGTACAGGGGATACTTCTCGCAAAGTCCCTTCACAGTAGCTCTGCACTCCTCGGCGGTACCCTCAAAGTCAGTCGCCACCAGCTTGAACAGGCGGGCGATGACCTTCATGTCCTCCTCAACCAGCCCACGGGTGGTGACGGCGGCGGTGCCTACGCGGACACCCGAGGTCACGAAGGGCTTCTCGGGATCGTTGGGGATGGCGTTCTTGTTGACGGTGATGTGGACCTCGTCCAGACGCTTCTCCATCTCCTTGCCCGTGATGCCCATGGGGCGGAGATCCACCAGGATCAGGTGGTTGTCGGTGCCGCCCGAGACCAGATCGAAGCCCTCTGCGACCAGCGCGTCGGCCAGAGCCTTGCAGTTGAGCACCACCTGGTGCTGGTAAGCCTTGAACTCGGGCTTCAGAGCCTCGCCGAAGCAGACGGCCTTACCCGCGATGACGTGCTCCAGAGGGCCGCCCTGGATGCCGGGGAAAATGGCCTTGTTGATCTTCTTGGCGATCTCCTCGTCGTTGCAGAGGATCAGACCGCCGCGGGGGCCGCGGAGGGTCTTGTGGGTGGTGGTGGTCACCACGTCGGCGTAGGGAACGGGGGAGGGATGCTCGCCGGCGGCCACCAGACCCGCGATATGGGCCATATCCACCATGAGGTACGCGCCCACGCCGTGAGCGATCTCGGCAAGCCGCTTGAAGTCGATCACGCGGGGGTAAGCCGACGCGCCCGCCACGATGAGCTTGGGCTTGACCTCCTTGGCTTGGGCCTCCAGCTTGTCGTAGTCGATGACGTGGGTGTCGTCCTCCACGCCGTAGGAGACGAAGTTGTAGTACAGACCCGACAGGTTCACGGGGGAGCCGTGGGTGAGGTGGCCGCCGTGAGCCAGGCTCATGCCCATGACGGTATCGCCTGCCTGGAGAAGGGCCACGTACACAGCGGTGTTGGCCTGGGAGCCGGAATGGGGCTGGACGTTGGCGTACTTGGCGCCGAACAGCTCGCAGGCGCGCTCGATGGCGATGTTCTCCACTACGTCCACGCAGTGGCATCCACCATAATAGCGCTTGGAGGGATAGCCCTCGGCGTATTTATTGGTCAGCACGGATCCGACAGCCATCATGACCGCCTCGGAGACCACGTTCTCGGAGGCGATCAGCTCCAGACCGTCTCTCTCACGGGCCAGCTCGGCGTCAATGGCGGCGGCAACGGCGGGGTCAAACTGGGCAAGGTATTGATTCATTTCCTGGATCATGGGTGTTTACCATCCTTTTGTACAAAATACATCATTATATCATTATACGGATTTTTCGTCCAAAAACAAGGCATGAAATACACAAAATTCAAAACTTTTTTGAAAAATTTTTAATATATCATTGACAAAACCCCTATTTTTGTGGTATAATAACTCGTAGTTATAAGGGAAACGATTTTCCCCGCCGATCCACAGACCAAAAGATTACGGAAAAGAGAGGTTTGCGAATGGAAATTGCGATTATTGCACATGACTTGAAGAAAGAGCTGATGACCCAGTTTTGTATCGCCTATTGCGGTATCCTGAGCAAGCACAATCTGTGCGCCACCAGTATCACCGCCAAGTACATTTCCGAAGCGACCGGACTGAATATCGAGCGTCTGCTCACCGGTGAGCAGGGCGGCGAGCAGCAGATCGCCTCCCGTATCGCTTATAACGAGATCGACGTACTGCTGTACTTCCGCGACACCCGCCCCACCGCGGGATACGACGAGACCGAGCATGAGCTGCTTCGTATGTGCGACCTGTACAACATCCCCGTGGCTACCAACATTGCCACCGCCGAGGTGCTGGTCATGGCCCTGGACCGCGGAGACCTGGATTGGCGCGAGGTCATGAATCCCCGCTCCGAGTACAACCGCCGCAGAAAGTAAGACCCGAGCGGACACCCCGCTCACCGAAAGGAATATGTCCGCCGAGAGGTAGCGACAGAGAAGGGAATCATCCCCAAAGGATGGCTGTGAGTTCCCCCGCGATGGCTTGGACGGGTACCGCCCTTTCGTATGCAACTGAATAGGGGGCTTTATGCCCTGTGAGTGAAATATTCGGGTGGAACCGTGTGTTTTTGAAAAAAGATGCACCCCGGAGGCTGTTTTGTGATAGCCTTCGGGGTTTTGTTTTAGGTGTGGGAGGACGCGTGTATTCGTATAACAAAAAGCTAAACGCCAACGCGCGGGAGCTTCGGCGGAATATGACGGCTGAGGAACGACACCTTTGGTATGATTTCTTGAAGATGTTGCCGATTCCTGTTAAGAGACAGAAGAACATAGAGAATTACATTTTGGACTTCTATATTCCGAGCGCGAAGCTGGCGATTGAGATCGACGGGCGGCAACACAAACTTCCCGAGCATCTTGAGCAAGACCGGATTCGGGATGAGTTTCTGAATGGATTGGGAATTGCGGTTGTTCGGTATAGTAACGATGATATTCGTAACCGATTTCAGGCTGTGGCGAAGGATATTCTCAATCGGCTTGGGTTGGGATTTGAGGATTTGAAGAAAGGGTAAGAGGTTCATTTCCCTTTGGGAAATGTCCATTGACAGGCTACTCATCCGTCGCCTTCGGCGCCACCTTCCCTCACAAGGGAAGGCAAAAGAGGGGCATTTCCCTTCGGGAAATGTCCATTGATCGGCTACTCATCCGTCGCCTCCGGCGCCACCTTCCCTCACAAGGGAAGGCAAAAGAGGGGCATTTCCCTTCGGGAAATGTCCATTGATCGGCTACTCATCCGTCGCCTTCGGCGCCACATTACCTCACAAGGGAAGGCTCTTGCAGAGACCCCGCGATAGTCTATATCCAATAGGTCTTCGATTACTTTTCGGGTATGGGAAAACGAAAAGCATACCACGTAAAGCCTTCCCTTGTGAGGGAAGGTGGCACCCGCCTTTGGCGGGTGACGGATGAGTAGCCACCCAAAAGGTTTCTGATCTCGTCCGTCATACAACGATTCAAGGAGCAAAAATATGATCGACAAAACCCCGAAATACTGGACGGGCGATTCCCCTGATGACATAACAGAATGGCTTCACGAGTACACCGAGGAGCCGTCCTTGGAGGTTCACCCCATCCTTTGTCGCAAGTGCGGGAGTGATGCACTTGAAGCGAGGATCGACGGTGACGAAGGTGTTGTCCAGATCGTATGTCCCGTGTGCAAGACCAAAAAGATCCTTTTGGATGGCGAGGAGCTTTGGCCGGAGAGCCATCCCAAAAAGAGAAAGTGCATTGTTTGTAAGAACGACCGCTTCAATATTCGCGTCGGATTCCTCCGCAGAGACAACGGCGATGTCAAATGGGTGTACATTGGCGAGCGTTGTACCCAATGCGGTACCTTGGCATCCTACGCCGATTGGAACATCAATTTCGGTCCAACCGCCGAGATGGAACAAAATATATAAAGTATTTGATGCAAAAGGAGATATTTTATCATGCAAATCAATTTCAAAGAAAAATCCCTGACCTTCGACGCCCCCCTGTCGGTCTTTGACGCCGCGGCGGCCGCCGAGCTGGTCACCCGCGCCCACATCGCCGCCCACGTCAACGGCAAGCTGGTGGGCATGACCCACGTTATCGACGCCGACGCCGACGTGGAGCTTCTGACCTTCGCCGATCCCGACGGTAAGCATGTCTTCCGCCACACCGCCTCCCACATCCTGGCCCAGGCCGTGAAGCGTCTCTACCCGGGCACCAAGCTCACCATCGGTCCCGCCATTGACAACGGCTTCTACTACGACTTCGACTCCGACGTGGCCTTCACTCCCGAGGTGCTGAAGGCGCTGGAGGGCGAGATGAAGAAGATCGTCAAGGAGAACCACAAGATCGAGCGCTTCGAGCTGCCCCGCGAGGAGGCCATCGCCTTCATGACCGAGCGGGACGAGCCCTACAAGGTCCAGCTCATCGAGGAGCTGCCCGCCGACGCCGTCATCAGCTTCTACCGCCAGGGCGACTTCGTGGACCTCTGCGCAGGTCCCCACCTGTTCTCCACGGGCGCTGTCAAGGCCTTCAAGCTGACCCAGTGCACGGGCGCTTACTGGAAGGGCGACCAGAAGAACAAGATGCTCCAGCGCGTCTACGGTGTGGCCTACCCCACCAAGGACGAGATGAACGCCTACCTCACCGCCGTGGAGGAGGCCCGCAAGCG
>JAGAIH010000474.1 GCA_017626655.1 Clostridia bacterium
AACGCCTCACCATCGCCCGCGCCCTGGTGGGCAAGCCCGAGATCCTGATCCTGGACGACTCCGCCTCGGCCCTGGACTTTGCCACCGACGCCAAGCTCCGCGCCGCGCTCCGAGAGCTTTCGGGAGACCCCACCGTCTTCATCATCTCCCAGCGCACCTCCTCCATCCGCGCCGCCGACCTCATCATCGTCCTGGACGAGGGCCGCGCCGTGGGCATGGGGACCCACGAAGAATTGCTGGCCTCCTGCGAGGTCTACCGCGAGATCCATGAGTCCCAGTTCAAGGGAGGTGAGGCGTCATGAAAAAGAGCAACAAGTCTGTGGATACCCTCTCCACCATGAAAAAGGTGCTTCGCTACCTCAAGCACTACCGCCTCCTCTTCGCCCTGTCCCTCCTGCTGGCTATTGTGGTGGTGGGCCTGACCCTCTACCTGCCCATCCTGACGGGCGACGCCATCGACCTCATCATAGCCCCCGGACAGGTGGACTTCGAGGCCCTGTCTCCCCTGCTTCTGCGCGGGGTCATCATCATCTGCGTCACGGCCCTCTGCCAGTGGCTCATGAATATCTGCAATAACCGCATCACCTTCGGAGTGGTGCGCCGCCTTCGCCAGGATGCCTTCGTCCGCATCCAGTCCCTCCCCCTGTCCTACCTGGACCGCCGTCCCGTGGGCGACACGGTCAGCCGCGTCATCGCCGACGCCGACCAGTTCACCGACGGCCTGCTCATGGGCTTCTCCCAGTTCTTCACGGGGATCCTGACCATCCTGGGGACCCTCTGCTTCATGCTCACCCTGAACCTCCCCATGACGGTCTGGGTGGTGGTGGCCACCCCCCTGTCCCTCTTCGTGGCCTCCTTCATCGCCCGCCGTACCCACCATCTCTTCAAAAAGCAGTCCGAGACCCGCGCCGAGCAGACCGCCCTCATCGACGAGATGATCGGCTCCCACAAGGCGGTGGTGGCCTTCGCCCACGAGGACGAGGCTCTGCGGGACTTCGATGAGATCAACGGACGTCTGGAGACCGTCTCCCGCAAGGCGGTGTTCTTCTCCTCCCTGGTCAATCCCTCCACCCGCTTCGTCAACAACCTGGTCTACGCGGGCGTGGCCCTCATCGGCGCTCTGATCTGCCTGTCGCCCGACGGCGGTATGTCCCTGACCGTGGGCGGTCTTTCGGCCTTTCTGACCTACGCGGGGCAGTATACCAAGCCCTTCAACGAGATCTCGGGGGTGGTCACCGAGCTGCAAAACGCCATGGCCTGCGCCGCCCGCCTCTTCGAGCTGATCGAGGCAGAGACCGAGATCCCCGATGCCCCCGACGCCGCCGTGCTGGAGGACTGCCAAGGGCAGGTGACCCTCCGCGACGTGGCCTTCTCCTACACCCCCGATAAGCCCTTGATCGAGGACCTGGATCTGGTACTCAAGAGCGGCCAGCGGGTGGCCATCGTCGGTCCCACGGGCTGCGGTAAGACCACCGTCATCAACCTCCTCATGCGCTTCTACGACGTCTGTGACGGCTCCATCCAAGTGGATGGCACCGATATTCGGGACATGACCCGCCACTCCCTCCGCGAGCATTACGGCATGGTGCTCCAGGAGACCTGGCTGTCTGCGGGCACCGTGCGGGATAACATCGCCTTCGGCCGTCCCGACGCCTCCGACGAGGAGGTGGTGGCCGCCGCCAAGGCCGCCCACGCCGACGGCTTCATCCGCCGACTCCCCGAGGGCTACAACACAGTTCTCGGCGAGGACGGAGGCTCCCTGTCCCAGGGACAGAAGCAGCTCCTCTGCATCGCCCGCCTCTTCCTCTGCCTCCCCCCCATGCTGATCCTGGACGAGGCCACCTCCTCCATCGACACCCGCACCGAGCTGAAGATCCAGAACGCCTTCGCCACCCTCATGAAGGGCCGCACCTCCTTCATCGTGGCCCACCGCCTCTCCACCGTCAAGGAAGCCGACGTGATCCTGGTCATGAAGGACGGCCACGTCATCGAGCAGGGAGACCACAATACCCTCCTCGAAAAGGGCGGCTTCTACGCCGAGCTGTGGGGCAGTCAGTTCGAGGCGTGACCGCGCAAAAAAACACACAAAAAGGGCTGAGTTCTCACTCAGCCCTTGATCTTTTTGAGGGATGGAGACGGATCAATCCTCGTCGAGATGCCGTGCGGTCTCGGCCTGGATGGCTTCGTCGTAGGAGAGCATGGGCGCGATATCCTTGCCCTTGATCTTGCGGTCCACGTAGTTCTTGGTGACCTTCAGGACCAGAGGCAGGAGCGACACCACGCCGATGAGGTTGGGGATCATCATGAGACCGTTGAAGGTATCCGACAGATCCCAGGCCAGGCCGCCCTCCATGACGGCACCCGAGACGATCATAGCCACGAAGATGAACTTGTAGACCTTGACACCGGTGGTACCGAAGAGGTACTCCACGGCCTTGGAGCCGTACTGGGACCAGCCCAGGACGGTGGTGAAGGCGAAGAAGAGCATGGCGATGGCCACGAACCAGGTACCGGGGGCGCCGAAGTACTGGCCAAAGGCCTGGGACACCAGGGTGTCGCCGTTGAGGTCGCCGATGGGAGAGCCGGTGGCCAGGTCGATGTAGCCGGTGGAGAGCACCACCACAGCGGTCATGGTGCAGACCACGAAGGTGTCAAAGAACACCTCGAAAATGCCCCACATACCCTGCTTGACAGGCTCCTTGACGTTGGAGGAGGAGTGGACCAGCACCGAGGAGCCGAGACCTGCCTCGTTGGAGAACACGCCGCGCTTGAAGCCCTGGGTCATGGTCTTCTTGATCAGCACGCCGATACCGCCGCCCAGCATAGCCGCAGGGGTGAAGGCGAACTTGAAGATGGAGACGAACATGGGACCCACCTGCTTGATGTTGATGCCGCAGATGATGAGAGAGCCGATGACGTAGGCCACGGCCATGAAGGGCACCACGATCTCGGCCACGCGAGCGATACGCTGGAGGCCGCCGATGATGATGAGGG
>JAGAIH010000045.1 GCA_017626655.1 Clostridia bacterium
GAGTCTCGGGCTCGTCGGTAGGCGTATCGTTGCCCTCACTGTCGGCAACTTGGTTCGTGGTATTCACAGGATCGGAGGGGGTGGTATCATCACAGCTCACCAGCAGAATACCCAGAGTCAGAATGAGAACGAGCGCGATTAATTTGGTTTTCATGGTTTATGTATCTCCTATGCAGTTATTTTCATAAGTCAATAATCCACGTAATCGGGATTCGTAATGTTCCGTCTCAGGGCGAAGGGGTACACAAAGATAGCCAGCACCATACCGATGGCGATTGCCGCCACTGCCGCCAGGAGACCAAGGAGAAATCCCAGAATCGCGAACAGAATCTTCACGCCGATAAAGAACAAGCAACCGTCTATATCCAACGTGAAGATGATACCGGGCATCTTGACAAAGCCCCAGGACCAGATTTCCAGAACCACGTCGCCGATGAAGTTGTTGTCCAGGATCAGGCAGGACAGGAAGCAAAAGCCCGCCGCGGACACGGGGAGGCCGATCAGGAAGCTCTTGACGCCGAATTTGGTGGTCAATCCCAAAGCAATCAGCAGAAGCACCCCCGCGACAATGCCGCCCCAAATAAAGGAAAGCCTTCTCTTGCGCTCGGCCTTGGCATACACCTCCCTGCGAGCACTTTCGTCGCGAGCCTTCTTGCATTTGGTACAGTATGCTCCGCCGTTCGTCAGTCTCTGGGCGATATCCGACGGCTCGGTGATCTTCTTTTTACAGGAATCGCACACCGCCAAAACCTGCGGGGGCGCTTCCTTATATACGTATTCCTTTTCGGTCACCACTCGCTCTACGACCACAGGCTCAGCGGGGGCTGACTCGACGCCCAGAATCTCGTCGGTGGTTACATTGAATATTTTTGCCATTTCGGTAATGGTTCCGATAGAGGGCTCCACCTCGTTGTTCTCCCAACGGGATACGGCCTGGGGTGAAACAAAGAGAAGATCTGCCAGATTCTTCTGGGTCATGCCTCTCTGCATCCTGAGTTTCTTAATGTTGTTCCCGATCATCATATGTCTCCTTTTCAGTTATTTCGCGACGGGAAGTCACGGACTCATTATAAACGAAAAGTGGAGTTTTGTAAATCAACAAACTGTGGAAACCGCTACACAGTTTGTTCATCCTGTATTTCCCCTTATCCGACAACGGATTTTATGGATGCAAAAAAAGGTGCGCCCAATCGGAACGCACCGAAAAAGCGTCTCTCCCGATTGTTGCTACACAATTATCTATCCGTTCAATGGGTATAGAAAGAAGAAGAAAACACTTTTTGCCAAAGTATTTTCCCACGAACGGAACCGGAATATGTCATTGTGTAGCGTTTTTATTATACCACCCTTTTGTGCAAATGTCAACAATTTGTGGAATATTTATTCAGAAACAAAAAAGGTGCCCAAGCACCTTTTTTGGATTATTTATTCGCAAGGCACAGACGGACTTTACGCAGAAGGCAAGATCAGTTCTTCACCTCAATCTGACACATCCCCATAGTCACCAGTGCGGCCTTATGGGTCTCGGGGGTCACTCCCGCGCAGCAGGCGGCGTCCACCGAAATGGGGATCTCGGGGTAGCTCGCCTTGAGGAGCAGGGTGTTGGACACCACGCAGATATCGGTGCAAAGGCCGATCAGCTCCAGGGTGAAGTCCTCTCCCGCGGCGGTCTCCTTGACCAAAGCGGGCAGGGCCACCGAGCCGAAGGTAGGCTTCTCCACGGGGGTGTAGGCCACGCCCTCCAGGGCGGCGGCCACGGCGGGGTGGAGCTCCCAGCCCGCCGTCCCCTTGATGCAGTGGGGAACGGGGAGGTGCTTCCCCTCCGAGGTCTCCATGTAGTCCTCGGCGTGGGTGTCGTAGGTGACGAGGATGGCTCCGTCGGGATCCCGGGCGTAGGCCTTGATCTTAGCGGCGACACTCTCCAGGATGGCGACCGCCTCGGGAGTGCCCAGGGCACCGTCCACGAAGTCGGTCTGCATATCGACGACAATGAGTACGTGTTTCATGATGGCTCCTTATTCTTTCGGTGGGGCGGGCGGTCACTTGCGGCGCAGCTTGCGCTTGACCCGTCGCAGGACCGCGGTGACGGTGGCTTTGAAGCCGTCCTTTTCCAGCTTACGGTAGACCCGCGCGGGCAGGGGCAGCATACGCGCCAGTCTGCGGCGGAAGCGCACCCTCTTGCTGATGGGAAAACGGGGATGCTCCTCCTCGAGGAAGGCGTAGAGCTTGCGGTACAGCTCGTTCCAGCCCCGAACGAAAAACATGACCGAGCTGATGTGGGGATTGACATAGCCCACACCCAGGTTGGCTCCGCAGAGCTTGGCGCTCAGGACCTCCAGATCGCTACCGCCATGCATGACGCCGGGGGCAATCTGAAGCTTCTCCTCTATATACGCGCTGAAGGCCTCGGAGGCGTCCACCTGATCCAGGAGGTAACAGTTGGAGCCGGGAGCATCCAGCGTCAGGATCATACGGTGGGTGCGCTGGATCTCGCGGAACAGTTTTTTGTGGCGCTTTCGCAGGTAGCGGGCGCCGATCTTACCCTTCTCCTCACCGTCGGTGATCAGCAGACTGTGGCCGCTGTTCCGAAGCCCCCATAGCATGGCGCAGCCCACGCGGTCGTCAGCTCCCATACCCCGTCCCGGGACGGAGGAGAGATAGATCCCCATGACAAATCTGGGGTCTGTATACTCAAAGGACTCCACACCGTATCGCTCGTCCCAGACCGTATCGGCGTGGGCGGTCAGAAGGATGCGGTCCTTGCGGGTTCCCGGGACATAGACGAACCGCTCCATGGGCTTTTCTCCCTCACAGACGATAGCGCCCGGGAGAGAGGAAAAGAGTTCAAAAACCTCATCCGCTCCGCTTACGGGAAGCTTCAGAAAGGTCTCAAGCAGGTCGCGGTAGGGATTTCCGCCCTCGTTGAAAACCGCCAGGTTGATGTTGTTTTCCATGTTTGATTTCCTTTGATCCGCGCGGTCTTACTCCTTGAACTTCATGGTCAGGGAGATCCGCTTCTTCTGGACGTCCACGGCAAGCACCTTGACTTTGACCACGTCACCCAGAGACACGGCCTGGGAGGGGTGCTTGATGAACTTGTCGGACAGCTGGGAGATATGCACCAGACCGTCCTGGTGGACACCGATATCCACAAAGGCACCGAAGTCGGTGACGTTGCGGACGGTACCCGTCAGGATCATGTCGGGCTTGAGGTCGTTCAGGGACAGGACATCCTCCCGCAGGACGGGGGCGTCGAAGCCGTCGCGGATGTCGCGTCCGGGCTTTTCCAGCTCGGCGATGATGTCCATGAGGGTAGGCTCACCGATGCCCAGCTCGTCGGCGGTCTTTTGGATGCCGTGCTTGATGACCTTGGACTTAAGGAAGTGGAGGTTGCCCGCCGCGATATCCTCCTCGGTGTAGTCGAACTTGGCCAACAGGGCGCGGGCGGCGGCGTAGGACTCGGGGTGGACGCCCGTGTTGTCCAGGATCTCCTTACCACCGGGGATGCGGAGGAAGCCGGCGCACTGCTCGTAGGCCTTGGCACCGATGCGGGGGACCTTGGTGATCTGAGCGCGGGTCTTGAACTCACCGTTCTCCTCGCGGTACTTGACGATGTTCTTGGCGGCGGTGGCGTTGATGCCCGCGATATAGGCAAGGAGGGAGTGGGAGGCGGTGTTGACGTCCACGCCCACGGCGTTGACGCAGTCCTCCACCACACCGCCCAGGGCCTCGTCCAGGCGGGCCTGCTTCATGTCGTGCTGGTACTGGCCCACGCCAATGCCCTTGGGGTCGATCTTGACCAGCTCGGCCAGGGGATCCTGGAGGCGGCGGGCGATGGAGACGGCCGACCTCTGCATGACGTCGAACTCGGGGAACTCCTCGGCGGCCAGCTTGGAGGCCGAGTAGATGGAGGCACCGGCCTCGCTGACGATGATGTACTTGGCTCCGCAGTCCAGCTGACGGAGGACGTCGGCGACAAACTGCTCGCTCTCGCGGGAGGCGGTGCCGTTGCCGATGGCCACCACGTCCACGCCGTAGGTGCGGATGAGCTTCTTGACCACCATGGTAGCCTGATCCACTCGGGATTTGATGGTGGGGTAGATGACGGCGGTGTCCAGCACCTTGCCCGTGGGGTCTACCACCGCCAGCTTACAGCCGTGGGCGTAGCCGGGGTCGAAGCCCAGCACCACCTTGCCCTTGAGGGGGGGCTGCATGAGGAGGTGGGAGAGATTATCCGAGAAGACCTTGATGGCGCCCTCGCAGGCATTGTCAAAGAGGTCGCTGCGGATCTCACGCTCAATGGAGGGGGCAATGAGGCGGGTATAGCTGTCGGTGACCGCGTCACGGACGTAGTGGGTGGCGGGGGAGTCGGTGGAGGTCAGGACGCAGTTGTAGAGGAAGCCCAGCACCACCTCCTCGGGGACGGTGAGGCTGACCTTCAAAAACTCCTCCTTCTCGCCGCGGTTGATGGCCAGAATACGGTGGCCGGGGAGTTTCTTGATGGCCTCGGCGAAGTCGTAGTACATGGAGTAGACAGAATCTTCCTCTTTGGCGGCCTTGGTGGACAGGGAGCCGTGGTCGAAGGTCAGGGCGCGGAGCTTCTTGCGGTACTCGGCGTTGTCGGATACGTCCTCGGCAATGATGTCCATGGCGCCCTGGAGGGCCTCCTCCACGGTGTTGACCTCCTTTTCGGGGTCAACGTAGGCTTCGGCCTGCACCTCAATGGCGGGATCGTAGGTCTTCTCCTGGGCCAGCAGAAGCTCGGCCAGAGGCTCCAGTCCCCGCTCACGGGCAACCGAGGCGCGGGTCTTACGCTTGGGGCGGAAGGGGCGGTAGATGTCGTCCACCTCGGTGACGGTGGCGGCGCGGTCGATGGCGGCCACGATCTCGGGGGTCAGCTTGCCCTGGGCGTCGATGAGGCTTTTGACCTCCTCCTTGCGCTTCTCCAGGTTGCGGAGGGCGGTCAGGCGCTCCTCCAGGGCACGGAGGACGGTATCGTCCAAGGATCCCGTGACCTCCTTGCGGTAACGGGCGATGAAGGGGATGGTATTGCCCTCGTCGATGAGGGCGACGGTCTTTTCGACCTGGTCTGCGGTGAGGTTGAGTTCTTGGGCGAGGGTTTCGATGATGGTCATGGGGGTATGGTTCTCCTTGTTCGATAGGGTAGTTTGGTTGGTACTTTACGGTTGGTTCTCGTTGCGGTCGATTTTCAGCAGGGTATGACCGCAGAAGTGGCAGGCAGACACATCAGCAGGATTTTCCGAGAGACATATCATGCAGTCCTCGGTGTTCTTTCTGTTTTGCGTCTCAATGAAGGGAAAGGGAAGTCCTCGAAAACGGTAAACGGTATCGCCAATAGCAAAATCGTTCATGTGGAGCTGAATATCTCCCTCAAAAGGAACGGCAAAGCCTTGTTGACTACGCATACCGTACTCTCTCGCCTTGACATGCAGGTTTTTTCCGTCTTTCGTCACAATATCCAGCATGATCACGTGCTTCGTGTAGGGCCAGTACCGCACGCCCGTCCGATAGGAGCCGGTCTCCTCTGTAATATGTACGGATGTAACCGTTCCAACCACGGTACTGTGAAGGAAATCCTTGGGAAGGCCAAGGAACAGGAAGGGCAGGAGTATGGAGGCTACTATTACGATCACGTGAGTTACGGGATTTGTAAAGTAATTCCAGATGGCAATGTTCACCACAACTACGGCAACATACCAAAGAAAGAGCTTAACCAAATACCCGATAGCTTTTCTTCGGATATACTGTTTTATATCATGGGGGAGAGTTATTCCGTTCATGATGCTTCTCCTTCAAATTGTGCTGATCTTTCTCGAATAACTGCATCCGCAAAAGCGGGGGGCAGTCAGAGCCGTGTCGTGACCGAGCCGCGGCGAGACAGCTCCCGCGAAGCGGGTGAGTTCCGCCATAGGCGGGGGCAAATCGCGCGGGGTTACCGCCCACTCTCCTCCAACGCCCTAACCTCCCCCTCGGTCAACATTCTCCACTCCCCCGCGGCAAGCGAAGGATCGAGGACCAGCGGCCCGAAGGTGATGCGCTGAAGTCTTGTGATCTGGTTGTGTCTGGCCTCCATCATGAGCTTGATCTGATGGTACTTCCCCTCGTGGAGGGTGATGCGGCCGCTGCTTCCCCGCTGTTCGGGGTCTTTGGGGTCAACCTCCACCTTGCATAGGGCGGTCACGTAGCCCCCGATGTCCACGCCCGCTTCCAGGGCGGCCACGTCCTCCTGTGAGAGGGGGAACTTCACCGCAAAGGCGTAGGTCTTGTCCACGTGGCGGGCGGGGGAGAGGAGGCGGTGGGATAAGTCGCCGTTGTTGGTCAGGAGCATGAGGCCGGTGGTGTGCTTGTCCAGGCGACCGCAGGGGAAGAGGGCGGGGCGGATGCGGCGCAGCTCCTCGGGGAGGAGGTCCAGCACCGTCTGCTCTCTGCCGTCCTCGGTGGCGCTGACCACGCCGTCGGGCTTGTGCATGAGGATGTAGGTGAACTGTCGGTAGGTCACGGGCTGACCCTTGAAGGTCACCTGTACGGTATCGGGATCCACCTGCATATCCGCCTTTCTCGCGGGGATGCCGTCCACCAGCACCTCGCCCCCCCGCACGGCCTTGGAGGTCTCGGTGCGGGAGGCGATGCCGGCGAGGCTCAAATACTTGTCAAGTCGCATATTTTTCATGCGCGCTCGGTCTCCTCAAAGGGATCCACGGCGTGAGCGAACACAGGCATGAGGCGCACCGAGAAGTCAAACTCCTTCTCGGAAAGCTGCCAGTGAGGATACAGGCCGGGGCCGCAGGAGTTGGAGCCAATGCCCGACTGGATCATGTCCAGATTGACACAGGTCTCCTTCATGGGCTTCAGCTCGTAGTCGTGGGCGGTATCGGTGAGCTGGGCGGGGGTGAAGTGGGCGCAGTTGAAGCTGAAGTCCTTGCCCGTGGTCACGGCCAGCAGTCCCTGGCCCGCCACGGAGGACACCAGCATCCAGCGGGTGTCGGCGTGGGCGCAGTTCTCCTGGGGACGGACGTAATGCTCGAAGTGGTCGGTGACGGTAGTCTCGAACAAGCCCTGACGGGAGGCGTGGCGCTTATCGCGGTAGCTCTCCACGGGGCCGCGGCCGAAGTAACGGAGGCTCTCGTTCTCCTCGGGCATGAGGAACTCCACGCCGAAGTGGGGGAGGAAGGGGGCGTTGTCCGCCACCTTGGCGCGGTAGGACAGGGTCACGCCGCCCTCGGCATGGAAGGTGTAGGCGGCATCCAGCCACAGGAAGGGTCTTTGCACGGCGGAACTCATGGAGAGCTTGGCGGTGACGGTGACCGAAACGGCGTCGGAGGCGGTGACGGCGCACTCGTAGCACTTGACAGCGGCGTCGCGGAAGCCGCGGCCCTGCCACTGGTGGCGGATATTGCGGTCATTATCGGTGGGGGCGCGCCAGACCGTGGGCTTGATGGCCGAGGCCAGCAGTTCGTGGCCATTGTCCACCACGGAGGTGATGAGGCCGTGGTAGCAGTCCACGGTGTAGACGGTTTCAGCGGTCTCTACCGTAATGGTATCGGCGGCGGCGGTGTAGGTGATGGTGGCGTAGGGAGACATGGTCTCGGCCATGGGGGTGGGAGCGGGTCTCTCGGCGGGGATGGCCATCTGCTGGAAGCCTACCTCAAAGCCCACCTCGCCCCAAGGGGTGGCGGTGTTCTGGTAAGCGGTGACCGTGACGTAGCAGTCGCCGTCGGTATCCCAGGCCTCGGCGGGGATGGTGATCTCTGCGGTCTCCTGGGGCTCCACGGGGAGGAGAGCGCGGCCGCTGGCCACGGTCTCACCGTTGCGCTCCACCGTCCAGACGAAGTCCAGATCCGAGAGGTCGGTGAAGTAGCGGCGGTTCTTGATGAC
>JAGAIH010000475.1 GCA_017626655.1 Clostridia bacterium
GCCCTCGCCGGCGCGGAAGGTCTCCTCCATGACGCCGTCCTTGATCTCCACGGGGATGTACTCACCGATGAAGGGGTCGAAGTACTCCAGCCACTTCACGTCTCCCGACAGATCCACGTTGAATTCACACTTCATGGTATTCCGCTTGGTGTTCTTGTTGAAGAGCATAATGTAGCGGTCCTCGCCCTCCTTGGGCTCCATGACGCTGATGATGAACTCAAAGCGCTTGCTGGCGGGCTGGATGAAGTAGTCCTCGGGGAGGGTCTCCACCCCGGCGGCGGGGCGGGAGTGGTAAGCGTGGGCCACGTCCTGGTTCATGAGGATGGAGGACAGGCCGCGGACCTCCCAGTTCAGCTCGCTGAAGGCGGCGAACAGCTCGGGATCGCGGATGGTGCCGTCACGGTAGATGAGGGAATCGCGGAAGCCCTCGCCCTCGGTATCGGAGGAGCCGGGGCAGACCAGGTTGAACCAGGACAGGGCCTTGAAGCCATAGGCCAAGTAGCCGTAGACGTTCCAGCGCATCTCACTCTCGGTGGGCATACGGGTGCCGTTCCAGGCGGTGGACTGGGGGAAGGCGTGGGTCTTGAGCTTGCCGTTCTCGTAGGCCACCTTGCGAAGGACCTCCATGTCGGCGAAGATGTCGGTCAGCACCACCCCGCCGTCGCGGAAGGGGTAGTAGTCGTGGGACAGGTACTCGATGTTCTCGGGACCGATGGTCTGCACGAAGTTGGTGACGTGCTGCTCATAGGTCCCGCCCAGGGCCCACTCGGGAGCGTAGCTGGGGAAGAGGTTGACCATAGGGTAGCGGGTCTGATCCGCCTCGCGGTAGAGCTTCACCAGACGGGCGATCTCGGGGAACTTGTCGGCGGTAGGCTCGTCCACCACGTGGTAGCCCACGCAATGCTCCTTGCCCGCGGCGAATTCCACGCCGATGGCGATATTCTTCTCAGCCATACTGCCGTTCATCTGGTAGATCATGTTGCGCTTGGCGTACTGCTCCTCAACGTTGTTCCAGTACTCGGCGTCGAACATGGCGCCCGAGCCGAAATCACGGGGGAACATATTGAAGTTGAGACCGGCGGCGGCCATCTGATCCAGCTGGTACTCGTAGCTGTCGGTCTCAAAGGAGTAGAAGGTCACCCAGGAGCCGATGAGCAGGTCGTCGGTGGTAACGTCATCGGCCATGATCCTCTCGCGGTATGCCTGCTTCTTGGCCTCATACTCGGCATCGGCGGCGGCCTCCTCGGCGTGGGCGGTCAGGGCCATGGCGGGGACGGCCAGGGCGGCGATCAGCATAACGGCGGCCATGATCCGGCACAGGACGCGGAGGGTAGTCTGTTTTTTCATAGTAGTTGTCTCCTTTCGGGGGGAGGATGGGAGCATCCGTATGGCCATTATAGCATATTTTCCTCGGTTTCACAAGGGGACTGCTATACTTTTCGCATTTTTGGCAATGTGTACAAAAAGAGAACGGCTCCCTTTGGCAGAAAGTCGTTCCCTTTTGGCATCACACCCCAAAGGCGCGGCAGAAGCGAGTCTCGGGGCCGCTCACGGTCTCGTGGGTGAACACGATCACCCAATCCAGGGTGGTGTCGTAGACGTAGAGATCCTCGGGGAGGGTCAGCTCGCGGGAGGCCTCCCCTGTCAGGCGGGGGTATTCCCTCCACTCGTATTCGATGCGGTCGGAAAGCTCTCCCGGGTCGGCCATGGCCACGAAATCGCAAACCTCCCGCCCGTAGCGGATCAGCCCGCAGGGCTTGTGGGAGGACTCGGACTCCGACATGAACAGCACCGTCCCCGCGCGGCTTCGCAGAAGAGCGAGGGCGGTATCGAAATCCACCACAGGGAGATCGGGGGACATCTTTTCCCACAGGTAGGCCTCTTCAAACCACTCGTCAAAGTCCCCTCCCATGGTCTCGGACTCTTCCCGACAGGCAGGGTGGAGCAGCTCGAAGTCCTCCTTGGAGAGGACGAAGGCATCCATAAAGTCCCGCCGCATGACAGCGGGGAGGACGAACAGCTCAATTTTCATGCATCCACCTCCAGCATGGCCAGGATCGCCTCCGCCGTCTGCCGCAGCTGCTCGGCGGGGGTCACGGTGGCGGTACCGTCCCCCTCCTGCTCGCCGTAGGCGCCGAAGTAGGCGTGGTTGCCTCCCTCGATGACGGTCTCGGTGAAGCCCTCGGGGAGGTTGGGCCTGTACTCGGCGTATTTCTCGCGGTTCAGAACGCCGTCCTCAGAGCCGTAGACCGACAGGACGGACAGCCCGCTCCCCGACAGGTCGGCGGTGGAGTAGGAGCCCAGCAGGATCAGGCCCTCAAATTCCTCGGTGTGGGAGGCCAGATAGGAGGCCGCCATGGAGCCGCCCAGGGAATGACCGCCCAGGTACCAGCGCTCCACCTCGGGGAAGGCCTCGGGGATCCCCTCGGCGGCGTTCATATCCAGCACCGCCAGGCGGAAGGGCATCTCCACCAGGACGCAGAGGATGCCCTCGGAGGCCAGCGCCTCCATGAGGGGGGTATAGGCGGTATGCTCCACCTTGCCGCCGGGATAGAAGATCAGCCCCGCCACGGGGTCCCTGCCCTCGGGGCGGGTGATGAGGGTGCCGTCCTTCCATTCCTCGCTGACCACGGGCGCGGAGGGAGCAAAGGCCTCCAGCGCCTCGGTATCGGCGCGGTAGTAGTCCCCCAGGTACAGGGCGCAAGCCACCGTCAGGGCGATCGCCACCGCGAGGATCACCGACAGAGTGATCCATAATTTTTTCTTACGGGCAAACAGATTCATGTCATTCCTCCGTTACGGTCTTCAGCAGGATCCTTCGGTCAAATCCGCCTCGCTTGGCGGCCTTCTCGGCGCGGAGAGCCTCCAGCTCGGCCACGGTGTACCCGCGCGCCTTGGCGCAGGCGTAGATGACCTCCAGGAGGTCGGCCAGCTCCTCGATGCTTTGGTCTTGGCGGTACTCCGCCAGCTCCTCGTCCAGCTTGGCGTCCAGGAGGCGGAGGTAGTCGGCGTCGGACAGGATCTCGGTCTCGCAAGCGGCTCCCTTGGCGTCGATGATGGCGGGGATGTTATCGCGGACTAATTTGTTGTAGGTCTTGGTCATGGTGACACCTCACTTCACCATACCGTAGCCGCCCGCGTACTTACTGACCTCGGACACGGCCACGAAGACCTTATTATCGCAGGACTTGCGGATCTCCTTCAGCACCTGCGGGGTCTCCTTGCGGGGGAGAACCACGAAGATCATGTTCATCTTCTCCTTGGAGCCGTGGCCCTCGAAAACGGTGTAGCCGCGGTCGTTCTCCTTGAGGTAGGCGGTGATCCTGGCGGTGCTTTCGTCCGAGGCGATCAGCTCCAGGTTGGAGGTGCCCAGGGCGATCTTGCTCTCCAGGGTGGAGCCCAGGAACAGGCCCGTGGCGTAGCCGATGCAGTAGAAGACCAGCAAAAGGAGGTTATCGCCCAGGGTGCCGATGAGGGTGAAGATGACCAGGCCCCAGATGGTACATTCGATGAAGCCCAGGCCCGCGGCCTTGAGGCGCTGGCCCTTGACCATCATGCAGGTCTTGAGGGACTGGATGGTGATCTCCACGATCTTGGCGGCGCAGACTAAGAGGCAGACGAGGATGGGGGATATGGCGCGGAGGGTTTCGAGGAATTCGGACATGGCGGGGTCTCCTTTACGTGTCAGTTTTTTTGTCGGTTCAATGCCGAATGTCCTTGGAAGGCTTCGGCCAAAAGCAGGGGGAGGGGATGTGCAGAGACGCCCAAAGGCTCTCCTGCGGGACGGAGGGATCGGTACAGAGGCAGATGGCTTCGTCGGGTTCCCAATGTATGACGAATTCACATCCGAACAAGCCGTGATAGAATTGGCTCCATTTCCCGTAATTCAGAGTCGGGCAGTTGAAAAGCTCCACCGTGGTCTCCATCCTGTCGGGGATCTTCCAATAGATCTCGTCTTGGGTGACCGTGCAGGTCATCTCATGGGTCTGACATAGCTCAACCAGGCGCGAGAGGATGATCTCATGCTCCTTGGGGCAGGAGATCATACGCATGAACACGGTTCGGGTCGTTTCAGGCATACGCGGCACTTCCTTTCGGTTTTGTTCCATTATAGCACATTCCCCCCGAAAAAGCAAGAGGAGAATTCCCGCGAGACCGCCATGTCGTTCCCTTCTCCTGTTGAAAAATTCTTCCGAATGTGCTATAATATACCCATCCCGCCGAAAGGAGACCGCCATGACCCGCCAAGACCTGCTGACCCACATCGCCGACACCTACGGCATCACCCCCGACTACCCCTTTGAGGGAGACTTCACCACCGCCGTCTGCCGCCATAAGGATACCCGCAAATGGTTTGCCATCCTCATGGAGATCCCAAGATCCCGCCTGGGGCTGTCGGGGGAGGGGACCTTGCACGTAGTCAACCTCAAGATCTCCCCCGAGATGCTTCCCTCTCTTTTGCAGGAGCGGGGGGTGTTTCCCGCCTACCACATGAGCAAAACCCATTGGGTCACGGTGGCGCTGGACGGGACGGAGCCGGGCGTTTCGGACGACATGGCGGCGTTTCTCACGGAGGTGAGCTTCACGCTGACCGCGAAGAAGGCAAAGAAATAAAGGAAATGAACGAGAGCCGATCGGGCAGGAGACAGGGAGTCCCCGCCGATCGGCTTTCATGCTTCGGGCAAGGCGGTTCAGCGAAGAGGAGTCAACAACAGCTCGATCGCCTTCTCCGCATGGCGCTCCATGAGTCCCCGCCCCACCTTCATGTCGGTCTGCACCAGCCGCTCCTCCAGGTCGCCCCAGCCGAAGCGCTGGTCGTCCAGGATGGCGAAGCTCTCCACGTCGTCCTCGTGGGCGGTGAGCCAGGCCCGTATCTCCAGGTCGCGGTCATAGCCGCCGCCGTACTTGGGGGTGCGGTCCAGGATCTCGATCCCGTAGCGGTCGAACAGCTCTCCCGTGGGCTGCCACCCCGGGGCGCAGAGGGCGGGGTCGGGATCCCAATGCTCCCGCCAGGAGGTGGACAGGACGATGACCGCGCCCGTCTCGTCGATGATACGGCGCAGAAGGGGAAGACGGGTCTCGTCGATATTGCCCTGGGTGCACCAGTCTCGCTCCTTTGCGTAACGGTCGGAGTTCAGGACTCCGTCGAAGTCTAAAAACAGTACTCTCATGCACGTCTCCTTGCGGTGATATCTTGACTTATGTGTACGGTCGATCGATGCTTCTAATTTGGGTTTGTCGGTGAGTTGACCGTTCCCTTGCCTTCTCCAGCGGAGAAGGGGGACCGCGAAGCGGTGGATGAGGAGAGTATTTGTAAGCCAACTTACCGGGATTACAGTTACGCTCCTACAACCATGCGGATAGAAGTGTTAAAACAATTGATACAATTGCTTGTTTTTTGGGGGGCCGAGATCCAAAAAGCGGTAGGAAAGTTAGCCACCCACCCAGAACGCTGGTTTACAAGTGTTCTCCTCATCCACCGCTTCGCGGTCCCCCTTCCCCGCTGGGGAAGGCAGAGGAACGGACCGTTAAACCCCAATTCCCGCAATGATATCTCTCCTCATATCATACACGCTTTCCCATGCTTTGTCAAGATACTGCGCGGATCATTTCCGATAGAAGCTGTTCCCGCCGATGAACTCCCGCACCACGCTGGTGGGGGGGATCTCGTCGTCCGCGTCGGCCTCGTGGATAAAGTTGAGGATCTTGACCATGGCGCGGACACGGCTATAGCAGGGCTCCGAGGGCTCGATGGCCAGGAGCAGGGGGAAGATGTGGCGCTTCAGCACCGCCAGCTCGTAGAGGGTGGAGCTGTTGAAGATGACGTCGGCGTTCTCCTGGAAGGGGTAGATCCACCGCTCCTCGCCGCGGCGCACCGAATCCCACATAGCCAAGGTCTGCTGGACCGAGGACCCGCGGGTCATGTAGTCCCGCACGACACGGCGGAGAAGACGGAGGTAGCTACAGGGGATACGGCTGTGGAGGTCCAGGTTCAGGGGCATGAGGGGAGAGACGTAGACGCGGAAGACCAGCCTGGGATCCAGATCCTCGGGCAGGAGGGCGGGGTTGAGACCGTGGAGGCCTTCCACGATAATGACCGAATTCTCGGAGAGCCTCATGCGGTGGCCCACCCACTCCCGCTTGCCCTCCTTGAAGTTGAAGCGGGGGATCTCCACCTCCTCGCCGTCCATGAGGGCGCGGAGATGGCGGCCGAAGAGGTCGGTGTCGATGGTGTTGATATGCTCCAGATCCACGCTGCCGTCGGGGGCCGCAGGGATGCGGTCACGGTCGATGTAGTAATCGTCCAGGCTCATGAGGATGGGGAGCTTGCCGTGGACCCGCAGTTGGGTGGCCAGGCGGTTGGCCGAGGTGGTCTTGCCCGAGGAGCTGGGGCCCGCCAGCAGTACCGTCCGCGCCCCGCGCTCGCAGATCATATCCGCGATCTGGGAGAACCGCTTTTCGTGGAGGGCCTCGTTGACCCGGATCAGCTCTCGCAGGCCTTGGCTTCCGGGGGAGTCGGTCAGCTCGTTGAGGTCGGCCACCGTCTCGCACCGCATGAGCTCGCCCCAGCGCTTGCCCTCGGTGTAGACCTGGAAGAAGTTGGGCTGCTCACGGAACTCGGATACCCGATCGGGGTCGGCGGCGTCGGGGTAGACGAAGATGAAGCCCTCGGGGGCGGGGAGGATATCGAAGGAGCGGAGGTAGCCCGTGGAGGGGGCCATCTCGCCGTGGTAGTATTCCATGAAGTCGCCGTTCTCGTAGACGTCCAGGGTCTCCTTTTGGCGGTAGGCGAAGAGCCGCGCCTTGTCGGTCTGGCCCTGGGCGGCGTAGTAGGCGATGGCCTCGGCGGTGGGGATACGGCGGCGGCGCAGGAGGAAGTTTTCTCCCACGATGCGGTCCACCTCCCCGCGCAGAGCGGCCGTGTCGAAGCGCTCTACCCCTGTGACACGGACGTACATCCCCGTCCCCAGGGTGCAGGTCATCTTGGCGGTAGCGGCGGGCCAAAGGCGGCGGATGGCCAGGAACAGCACGAACTGGGCGGTGCGGGTGTAGGCGTCCAGGCCGTCGTGGTCGGTGTAGTACAGGAGCTTCACCACCCCGCCCGAGGCGGCCATGGCCTTGCGGACCGAGGAGCGGTCGGGGGTAAGATCCTTCTGCCGCAAGGGGATATAGTTGAGGGTAAAGATGCGCCCCGCGATGCGGGCGGCGATGGGGTCTGTGGAGAGCTTCCCGTGGATGAGTCCCAGCTCTCCCAGCATATCGAACAGGGACTGCTCGGGCTTCGGAATGATTTCGTAACCGTCGATCAAAAGCTTCATATGTGGTCTCCTTTCCTATAACAAAAAACGACTACGCGGCAAAAAGACCGGTAGTCGACCATTCAGCGGTGGTTTGTAGAAACGCTTGCCCTTTTGCAAGCTTATACCATGATATGTATTCGTATGCGTCCGTGTTCCCACGGTAGTATCAGTATAGCATATTTTTCTTTTTTTGTCAACCCCCGCCCCCAAAAGCGCTTGCGGTCATTGACAAAGCGCCGAAACTGTGGTATAATGCGACCAGAAAAACCCATCCGAGAAAGGAACCTGACCATGACCCATCTTTCTCCCGTCAAGCTCTCCCCCGCCTTCAAGGACTACCTCTGGGGCGGCGAGCGGCTGAAGACCGAATTCAACAAGCGCACCGACATGACCCCCCTGGCCGAGAGCTGGGAGCTGTCCGCCCACAAGGACGGCCAGAGCGTCGTCACCACGGGCGACCATGCGGGTCTGACGCTCACTGACTACATCGATGCCATTGGCAAGGAGGCTCTGGGCACCGCCTGTGAAAAGTACGATTACTTCCCTCTCCTCATCAAGCTCATCGACGCCAAGGGAGACCTGTCGGTGCAGGTCCATCCCTCCGACGAGTACGCTCTGGAGCATGAGGGGGAGTACGGCAAGACCGAGATGTGGTACATCCTGGACTGCGACGAGGGCGCGGCCCTCTACTACGGCTTCGCCCGGGATACCACCCGCGAAGAGTATGAGACCGCCATCAAGGAGGGTCGACTGACCGACATTCTCAACCGCGTGCCCGTCAAGCGCGGCGACGTCTTCTTCATCCCCGCCGGCACCGTCCACGCCATCGGCGCGGGCATCCTCATCTGCGAGATCCAGCAGAACTCCAACACCACCTATCGCGTCTACGACTACAACCGCAGAGACAAGAACGGTAACCTCCGCCCCCTCCACGTGGAGAAGGCGCTGGCGGTTTCGGATCTCCGCAAGTCTCCCGCTCTCCCCGAGATCCCCGATGGGGCTGACGTATTGCTGGCCGAGTGCGGCTACTTCGAGGTGCGCCGTCTGCGCTTTACGGGTGAAGGCACCGTCACCGCCAGCGGTGAGAGCTTCACCGCTCTGACCGTCACCGAGGGCGAGGGTACCCTCGTGTACGATGGCGGCGAGCTGGGCTTTACCAAGGGCGACACGCTCTTTGTTCCCGCGCAGGAAACCTCCTTTGCGGTCAAGGGCAATTGCGAGATGATCCTGTCGAGAGCCAAGTAAATCAACCATATCGGGAAAGGCTTGAGATACACGATCCAGCCGAGCGGGCTCGGCAGATACAAGATACAAGATAAAAACGCCTCACGTCTCTATCTTGTATCTCGTATCTTGTATCTTTGTATCTTACCGACCCACAGAAAAGGAGAAACAGTTATGTATTATATCGGTATCGATCTGGGCGGCACCAACATCGCCATCGGTCTGGTGGACGAGGCGGGCAGGATCCTGCACAGCGACAGCGTCCCCACCCTCAAGGAGCGCCACTGGAGCGAGATCATCCGCGACATGGCAGAGCTGTCCAAAAAAGTAGTGGCCGACGCAGGCCACACCCTGGAGGAGGTGGCCGCCGTGGGCATCGGCTGTCCCGGCACCATTGACAAGGCGAACGGCGTGGTGGTCTACTCCAACAACATCGTCATGGACCACGTCCCCATGGCCGAGGAGTTCCGTAAGCACATCGACCTGCCCGTCTTTCTGGAGAACGACGCCAACGCCGCCGCCCTGGGCGAGTACGCCGTCTACGGCGAGGGCGCGGACAGCTTCGTCTTCATGACCCTGGGCACGGGTGTTGGGGGCGGTATCATCCTGAACGGCAAGGTCTGGTCGGGCTTCAACGGTGCGGGTGCCGAGATCGGTCACCAGACCCTGGTCTTCGGCGGTGAGCCCTGCACCTGCGGCCGCCGCGGCTGTCTGGAGGCCTACGCCTCGGTGACGGCGCTCATCAACCAGACCAAGGCCGCCATGGAGGCCCATCCCGAGTCCATGATGAACGACTACGCCGCCAAGCACGGCAAGGTCAACGGCCGCACCTCCTTTGAGTGCGCCAGGGCCGGGGATCCCGCCGCCATCGCCGTCCGCGACCGCTACATCGAGTACGTGGCCGAGGGCATCTGCTCCATCGTCAACATCCTCCAGCCCGAGATCCTCTCCATCGGCGGCGGCATCAGCCGCGAGGGGGAGACCCTTCTCGCGCCCATCAAGGAGTATTTCGCCCACAACGACTACAACAAGCACATGGCCAAGACCGATATCCGTATCGCCAAGCTGTTTGGGGACGCGGGGATCGTGGGAGCGGCTAAGACTGCGGAGGCGGGGATGGCGGAGTGATCCTCTGTTCCTGAATAGAAAGAACGCTACGGTTGGATGGCCGTAGCGTTCTTTCTTTTTGTTCAGATCAACCGCCGAGATAAGCCTTCTTGACCATCTCGCTGGCCGCCAGCTCGGCGCCGGTGCCCGACAGGACGATGCTGCCGTTCTCCAGCACGTAGGCGCGGTCCGAGATCGCCAGGGACTTGCCCGCGTTCTGCTCCACCAGAAGGACGGTGGTGCCGTCGCGGTTGATGTCCTTGATGATCTCGAAGACCTGATCCACCAGCAGGGGAGACAGACCCATGGAGGGCTCGTCCAGCATGAGGAGCTTGGGGTGGCTCATGATGGCGCGGCCCATGGCCAGCATCTGCTGCTCGCCGCCCGACAGGGTCCCCGCGATCTGGTTCTTACGCTCGTGGAGACGGGGGAAGCGGGTGTAGATGGCGTCCAGATCGTTCTTGAAGCCCGACTTGTCCTTGATGGAGTAGGCGCCCATGAGCAGGTTCTCATAGACCGTCAGCTCCTGGAAAATGCGTCTGCCCTCGGGGACCTGGGTCATGCCCAGGTGGACGATCTTGTGGCAGGGGGTCTTGGTGATGTCACGGCCGTCGAAGGTGATGCTGCCGCCCCGCTTGGGGATGAGTCCCACCACGCTCTGCATGGTGGTGGTCTTGCCCGCGCCGTTGGCGCCGATCAGGGTGACGATCTCCCCCTGATTGACCTCAAAGCTGATGCCCTTGAGGGCGCAGATCACGCCGTAGTAAACTTCCAGATTCTTAACTTCCAGCATTGCCATGGTCTTACCCTCCGATATAGGCCTTGATGACCTCGGGGTCGTTCAAGGCGGTCTTGGTGTCGCCCTCGGCCAGGACGGTACCGAAATTCAGCACCGTGATCTCGTCGCAGAGCCCCGCCACGAACTTCATGTCATGCTCGATGAGCAGGATGGTCATGTCGAAGTTGTCGCGGATGAAGCGGATGGTCTTGACCAGATCCTCGGTCTCGTGGGGGTTCATGCCCGCCGCGGGCTCGTCCAAAAGCAGGAGCTTGGGGTTGGTGGCCAGGGCGCGGGCGATCTCCAGCTTTCTCTGCTTACCGTAGGGCAGATTGCAGGCCAGATTGTTGCGCTCCTCCTCCAGGTCGAAGATGCGGAGAAGCTCTTTCGCTCTCTCCCGCATGGCCTTCTCCACCTTGAAGTGGCGGGGCAGGCGGAGGATGGTCTCCAGGACCGAGCATTTGAACTCGGGCTGATCGTGGAGTCCCACCATGACGTTGCGTACCACGGTCATGTTGTTGAACAAACGGATGTTCTGGAAGGTACGGGCGATGCCCTTGTGGTTGATCTTGTCCTGGGGCAGGCCCTTCAGCTCCTCGCCATCCAGGTAGAAGGTACCGGCGGTGGGCTTGTAGACCCCCGTCAGGAGGTTGAAGACCGTGGTCTTACCCGCGCCGTTGGGGCCGATGAGACCGTAGATCTGATTCTTTTTGATGCGAATATTGACGTTCTGGGCGGCCTTCAGACCACCGAAGGAGATACCCAGGTCCTTGGTTTCGAGAATATAGTCAGCCATCAGTCATCCCCTCCGTTTCCTGTATTGCCCTTGGCCTCGGGGGGCACCACGTCGATAGACAAGACCTCGTTCATCTCGATCTTGGTAGGCACCACGTCCCACTTGGCCTCGTCGTCCTTGTGGGTGGCGGGGTCGTGCTTGCGGCGTATGAGCTTCTTCCACAGGACGCTCAGGCTGTAGCGGTCGCGGAAGCTCTTGAGGGCGGGGGCGTTGTTATAGATCACGATGATAATGAGGATCAGGGCGTAGAGCAGGTTCTGCAGAACCGCCAGGTCTCCCGTCAGCACGGTGGCCAGCTTGGTGTTGAGGAAGGTGATGAGGGCGGCGGCGACGATGGAGCCGTTGATGCTGCCCATACCGCCCAGCACCACCATGACCAGGATCTCGATGGAGTAGTTGTAGCCGAACTTGGCGCTCTGGACGGTGTAATTGCTGAAGCTGTACAGCACACCCGCAATGCCCGCGAAGGTGGCGGACAGGGTGAAGGCCAGGAGCTTGTACTTGGTGACGTTGATACCGCTGGCGCGGGCCGCGATCTCGTTGTCGCGGATGGCGGTGACGGCGCGGCCGTGCTTGGAGCGGATGAAGTTCTGCACCACGGCCAGGGTGATCAGCACCAGGACGAAGGCGATGATGAAGAGGTACTTCTTGTCAAAGCGGGGAGTAGGCAGACCCAGGGCGCCGCCGAAGCTCTCGTCCGAGGTGTTCTGGAACAGGGACTTGACGATCTCGCCGAAGGCCAGGGTCACGATGGCCAGGTAGTCACCGCGCAGACGGAGGGCGGGGATACCGATGATGATCCCGCAGACAGCGGCCACACCGCCGCCCACCAGGAGGGCGATGAGGAAGGTCACGATACCGTTGCCCAGAGACTCCTCCAGGAGAGCCGCCACCTTACCGCCGATGTAGGCACCCACGCACATAAATCCCGCGTGGCCCAGGGAAAGCTCACCGAGGAAGCCCACCACCAAGGACAGGGACACCGCCAGGATGATGCTGATGGCGATCTTCTCCAGCAAAAACAGGAGAGAGCTGTCCAGGCGGCCCCCCGTCATGGTGATGACCGACAGGACCACCGTGAGGATGGCGATGACGATATAGTTGATATAGTGGTTGAGATTGAATTTCTTGAACATCATACCTTCTCCCTCCGTTTCTTGCCGAGGAAGCCCGTGGGACGGACCAGCAGAATGATGATGAGGATGGAGAACTCAATGGCATCGGTGTAGGGGGCGATGGCGGTGATCTTGTAGGAGATGCACTCCACCATACCCAGAAGGATACCTCCCAGCATAGCCCCGGGAATGGAGCCGATACCACCAATGACGGCGGCGGTGAAGGCCTTGATACCGGGCATGGCGCCCAGGGTCGAGGAGATGCTGGGAGCCTTGAGCAGGTAGAAAAGACCCGCCAGAGCCGCCAGGGCCGAGCCGATGGCGAAGGTGATGGTGATGATGCCGTTGACGTTGATGCCCATGAGCTGGGCGGCGCCCTTGTCCTCGGAGACGGCGATCATGGCGCGGCCGAGGCGGGTGTACTTGATGAACAGGGTCAGGGCGGCCATGACCACCACGGTGACGCCCAGGGTCACGAGAGCCGAGACCTGCATGGGAACACCCAGGATGGTGACCGAGCCGAAATCGTAGACCGTGACCATCTTGTTGGCCGAGCCGAAAATGATCTGGGCCAGGCTCTGGAGCAGGTAGCTGACACCGATGGCGGTAATCAGCACCGCCAGGGGAGAGGCTCCGCGCAGGGGCTTGTAGGCCACCTTCTCGATGAGGATACCCAGCAGGACACAGCCTACCACCGCCATGAAGATGGCCAGCAGGGGGTTGTTCAGGGCCATGAACACGTAGATGATGTAACCGCCGACCATGATGATGTCACCGTGGGCAAAGTTCAGCATCTTGGCGATGCCGTAGACCATGGTGTAGCCCAGGGCGATCATGGCGTAGATGCCGCCCAGGCTCAGGCCGTTGATCAGAGTGGATAAAAACAGTTCCATAATTCTTCCTTACAAGGGAGTTTTTCGGGTGAAATCACACCGAATCAACTCCGCAATAAAAAGCCATAACTGCATATACCGACTCCGCGGGGTTGCGGGCCGATATATGCAGCTATTCTGTTTGATTGTGCGTTATGGGCCGACGGGCTTACTCAGCCGTATTGGCCTCCTTGATGACGTACTGGATCGCGCCCTTGTTGACGTAGCCGGTGGTCTCCCACTTGATGTTCTCGCCGGTGACGCCCTTGGCCAGGGTGTAGCCGCCGTTGAACTGCTCCTTGAGGATCTCGCAGAGGTCGGAGGCACTGATGGTCACGGGGATATCCTTACCCTCGTCCACGGCCTTCTTCATGGCGCCGTAGATGGCGTACACGCAGTCGTAGGCAGACGCGCCGAACTGGTTCAGGGTGTCGGCACCGAAGCGGGCCACGTACTTGTCGATGAACTCCTTGGCCATACCGTCGGTTGCCTTGGAGTTGAAGTGAGACAGCATGGTGACCTTCTGGGGGATGGCGGAGATGTCGAAGCCGTCGATGTTGTCAATGCCGTCGAAGCCGTCGCAGCCGTAGTACACGGCGTCAGCGGCCAGGATGTCCTTGGCCTGGGTCATGAACAGGGAGGCGGGGGTGTAGTAGGTGGGCATGAAGATAAAGCCGCAGTTCTTCAGGGTGTCGATCTGGGTGGAGAAGTCCGAGGTGTTGGCGTCGGTGAAGTTGGTCTCGACCACAGTCACGGAAGCATCCAGATTGGCCTTGAACTGATCGTAGATACCCTTGGAGTAAGCCTCGTCGGACTTGTAGAAGGCGCCGATGGTCTGGCCCTTGTAGTTGGCGTTGACGAACTCAGCGGCGACCTTACCCTGGTTACCGTCGGCGAAGCACATCTGGTAGCCGTTGGGATTGGTGGGGATGTCATCACCCGAAGCGGAGGGGGTGAGGAAGAAGACGTTGTCGTCCGCGGACAGGTTCTTGAACTCCAGACCGGGAGCGGTGGTCACGGTACCGAGAGAGACCTGCATACCGCCCTCGTACAGAGCGGAGTAGTTGGTGGAGATGAGGGTGGCGTCGTGCTTGTCGTCCATGGCGACCAGCTTGAACTTGACACCGTTCAGACCGCCGGCCTCGTTGATCTCGTCCACAGCCATCTGGGCGGCGTTCTGGACGGCGATACCGTACATGGCGGCGCCGCCGGTCAGAGGACCGGACACACCGATGACGAACTCGGTATTATTCTCTGCATAGTTCACGGGACCGCTGCAAGCGGCGAAGGCGCTGAGACAGAAGACGAGCGCCAGGATCACGGCAAAAGCCTTGGTAAGCTTCATGATGAAGTACCTCCTATAAAAAATACATATATAAGTATACAACTTTTTTTCACAATGTCAAGGGAATTTAAAATATTTTTTCAAAAAAACTTCATATTTGCGCCCAAAATAGTCCGGGGCGGTGGTATTTTGGGAGTCTGTTTGAATGTTCGCCCTGTTTTTCCTTCAGATCCCGACGGTCTTACTCACCCGTTGCGGATCCGCCACCGCCCAGGATCTCCACCGCCATCCGCCCGAAGACCCGTCCCAGCTCCAGCTCACAGACCGAATCGTAGTGGCCCCAGTCGGGGTCTCCCTCGGGCTCCTTGTGGATGGTGAAGCCCAGGTCGATGGTGGAGAAGTAGTGGTTCAAGGGGGAGAGCTTTGAGAACTGCTCCTTAGCCTCGTTGACGGTGGGGTAGGCGGGCTCGCAGTAGGGGCTGTTGGAGATGCCCGCGTCCACGAAATGGATACCGCCCTCGGCGGCGTAGTCGGACAGATCCTCGCGGAGATAGGCGGCGAAGGCCACCTGATTATCGTAGTAGTGGGAGGCCTTGAAATCGGTGGTGTCCGACTCCCCCTGCATCCAGCAGATGACCCCCACCCGGAGATCCACGCCGTGGGCGCGGAGGTTGTCCAGGTGGGTCGTGACGAAGTCCATGCAAGCCTCGTAGACCGAGCCGCGCCGACCCGCGCAGAGCCAATGGTGGTGGAGGGAGTAGCCCGACATGGTGTATTTGAGGATGTAGACCGTCTCGTCGGGGTAGGCGGCGGCCAGCACCTCGGCCATACCCACCTCGGGGCCGAAGAAGCCCGTGGTGGCGCCGCAGGTCATGTCCACGGGGACGAATTCGCCGTTTGAGGTGGCGTTGTGGTCGTCCAGGCAGTAGTTGATCCGCACCGACTCAAAGCCCTTCTCGTAGACGGCGTAGGCCTCCTCGCCGACGTTGTCCTTGAGGTAGGCGTTGATGGAGCTGCCCGTGGCGTTGCTCTGGCCCA